>JBDGSB010000026.1:0-42773 GCA_042217765.1 Haloarculaceae archaeon
GTTTGTCCCCGAAGGTACAGATCATGACCGCGCCGGTCCCGAAGTCGGCGTCGGCGGCCTCGTCGGCGATGAGGTCGATCTCCTGGCCGAACAGCGGCACCTCGAAGGTGTCGCCGACGCGGTCGGCGTAGCGCTCGTCGTCGGGGTGGACGGCCATGGAGACGCACGCCGCCAGCAGTTCCGGTCGCGTCGTGGCGATTTCGATGTCGTCGGTGTCCTCGTCGGCCCCGGGGAAGGTGACGTAGTACAGCGTCCCCTCGACGCCCTCCTCGGTCTCGACCTCGGCGTCGGCGATGGCCGTCTCACACCGCGGACACCAGTTGACGGGGTGTTCGTCACGGTAGACGTACCCCGAGTCGGCCATCTCGACGAACGACCGCTGGGTCTGTCCCCAGTACTCCGGTTCCATCGTCTTGTACTCGTGGTTCCAGTCCTGCGAAAAGCCCAGCGTGTGCATCGTCTCCTTCATCGCGTCGATTTGCGATTCGGTGTGGTCGATGCACATCTGGCGGAACTCCTCGCGGGGCACGTCAGTCCGGTGGATGCCCTCGTTTTCCTCGACTTTCACCTCGGTCGGCAGGCCGTGGCAGTCCCACCCCTGCGGGAACAGGACGTCCTCGTCCTGCAGGCGGTGATACCGGGCGGCGAAGTCCATGTAACACCATCCCAGGGCGTTGCCGATGTGGAGGTTCCCCGTGGGGTACGGCGGCGGCGTGTCTACCACGTAGTCGGTCGCGCCCGTGTCGCCGGACTCCGTCCGGCTGTCCGAGGCGTCATCCGACGCCTCGCTGTCTTCGTACTCGTAGACGTCCATCTCCTGCCACTGGTCGCGCCACTTCGATTCGACCGTCTCGGGGTCGTAGGTGTCCGGTAAGTCAGTCATAGTTGGTGGTGGTGACGTCGTCGCAGTACCGACTCTTCGCGTGGGTCGCTTCGAAAAGACGCGAAGCTCTCGGTCTCGCTAACGTACTACCGACGACATCACGCGCATATGGGTTCGATTGGCGTTCGCCCGCTTAAAGGGTTCGTTTGGGCGTGCCGACCGTCGAGTGAGAAGCGAAACTGCTTAATTGACAGATTGTTGATTGGATCGGCCGGGGATTTTCAGGCTGGTCACTTCCACTTCCGGTAGAGGAGGTCGGCGGCCTTTTCGAGGGCTTTCATGGCCGCCTCCTGGTGGCGACTGTGGATGTACAGGCCCGCACCGAGGCTGGCCAGCGACCCGACGAACGCCGTCGAGGGCGTCACGGCGTTCTCGAATGTGGTGGTCGTGGTCGCCCCGGGCGTCGGCCTCGCCGTCGGCGTGGGCGTCGGCGTCGTCGGCACGGTGTCGCTGACGATGCCGTAATCCAGCGCGTTGCCGGCGTGATCGGCGACGCCGTTGCCCGACAGGAAGACCATCACCTGTTTGCCGCTGGGCGCGTCCTTCGCGAGCCGCAGGGTGACCTGCCGCCGGCCGGCCCGGTAGGACTTGCTGACGTTCACCGCCGTTACGGTCCCGGCCGTCGTCCGGAAGTCCGACGTCGAGACGCTCGTGGGATCGATGCCGCTTCCGTCGTCCTCGAAGGTCACCCGGATGGTCCGCGGCGACGTGACGTTCATGCCGACGACGGTCGGCGCGACGCTGTCGGTCGCGTTGACGGTGATACTCGCCCCCGTCGAACCGCCACCGGCAGCGTCAGTCGCACCACTCGCACCCGTGTCACTGGCAGTGCCACTCGCAGTGGTTTCACTGGCAGCGCCACCCGCACCCGTGTCCCCAGTAGCACCACTCACTCCGGTTTCGTTGGCAGCGCCACCCGAACCAGTGCCACCGGCAGCGCCACTCACACCGGTGTCACCGGTCAAGGCGTTGCCAGCGGTATCCTCGATGGATCCGTCGGGAGCGATGGACACGGTCGTCGTCTCGCCCGCGAGTGGGTCGGCCAGAGTCAGGCGCACGCGCGTGTCGTGACCCCGGTCGGCCGGGAACGCGCTGACGACCGTCGCGTTGCTCACCACGAAGTCCGCGGCCGTGATCGTCCCCTCGTCGACGTCGTAGTTGTCGCGAATCCAGACGTCGAGCGTCGTGTCGCTGACGTACACGACGTCGGTAAACCGTGGCGGTCGGTCGTCACCGCCCGGAATCGTGAGATTGCCGTCGGTCAGGACGTTACCGTCGACGTCGGAGATGCGATCGGTAATCGAGACGGTCGCACCGGCCGTTGTCGACGGCTCGGCGAGGGTCAGGCGCACGCGCGTGTCCGACCCGTAATCGACGGGGAACGCGCTGACGACCGTCGCGTCGCTCACTGCGAAGTCGTCGGCCGTGATCGATCCTTCCTCGACGCCGACGCCGTCGTGGAGCCAGACGTCGAGCGTCGTGGGACTGACGCGAGTCACGTTGGCCAGTCGCGGCGCCACGTCGTCGACGGCGCCGACCGACAGCGACTTCGCGTCGGTGAGCCGGTTGCCGTTGGCGTCCTCGATGACAGCGTCGTCGGCCAGCCGGACCGTAACGTTGCCGGCCTCCAGGTTCGCGGGCAGATCGTACGTGGCGACGACGTCCGTCCCCTGGCTCGTCCGGCCGGCGTACGTCGCGTCGGCGCCGTCGATCACGAAGTCGTCGCCGGACACCGTCGACGCGTCGACGCCGGTGCCGTCGGTGAGCCGAACCTGCAACGTTCCGTGATCCGTCAGCCGGGCGTTCGCGAGCCGCGGTGGCACGCCGTCGACCCCGTCGACGGTGAGCAGTGGCGGCCCCTGGACCGGGTTGCCCGCGACGTCGGTAATGGCGGTCTGATCCGAGAGGGTGAGCTTCAGTGACTTGGCGTCGACGGCGTTCTCGAGGACGACCCTGACGGTGGCACCGTCGGTGTCTTCGACCGCGACCGCGCGAACGACGCGACCGTGGGACACCTCGAAATCACCCGCGGAGATCGTACTCTCGTCGACGTTCCCCCGGTCGGTGATGTCCAGTTCGATCGTTCGGGGGCCGATCATCTTCGCGTCTTTCATAATCGGCCCAACCGCGTCGACGCCGGTGACCTCGACGGACCCGGTGGTGCGCACGTTTCCGGCGGTGTCCGCGACGCCGTCGCCCGCGAGTCGAACGCGCACCGACTCGGTGGCCGGTTTGCTCGCGAGCACGAGGGTCACGGTGGTCGCCGACCCCGTATCCCGCGTCGAGACGTGTGCTATCCCCCCGGAACTCACCGCAAAGTCCCCGGCTGTAATCGTCGACTCGTCGACGTCCACCCCGTCGGTGAGACGGACCTCGATGGTCGTGTCGTCGACGCGCGACGCCCCGGCCAGCACGGGCGCGACACCGTCCATGCCCGACACCGACGCGCTCGCGCTCGTTCGCACGTTGCCGGCCGCGTCCCGTATCGAGCCGGTGAGGGTAACCGTGACGTCGTCGGCGTCGACGGAATCGGCCAGCAGCAGCGTCACGTCGGCGTTCGATCCGTTCTCGGTGACGTCGACGCCGGCGACCGTCCCGGCCGACAGCGTGAAGTCGTCGGCCGTAATCGAGGACTCGTCGACGTCCACCCCGTCGGAGACGTTCAGTTCGATGGCCGTCTCGTTGCGCCGCGTCGCGCCGGCGATCGTCGGCGCGCCGCCGTCGGAGCCGGTGACGGTGAGGGGCTTGCGCAGGCTCGTCCGGCGATTTCCTGCGCGATCGGCGATCGAACCGGGGAAGCCGACGGTGACGGTGCCGGCGTCGACCGGCCCGGCCAACTGTATCGTGACCGTCGCGTGCGTGCCCGACGTCGTGGCCGAGACGTCGTCGATATGCCCCGGCGACACCCGGAAGTCGGATTCGTCGATGGACGACTCCTCGACGCCGCCGCCGTCGTCGATCCGCACCCGGATCGTCCGCCGGTCGAGCAGCGTCGCGCCGTCGAACGTGGGAGCGACACCGTCGACGTGTTCGATCGTGACGGAGCCACTCGACAGCGCGTTGCCCGCCGCGTCCGCGACGGAACCGACCAGCGTGACCGTCTCCCTGGACGCGTCGACCGGCTTCGCCAGGTGTAGCGTCACCGTGGCGTCGCTTCCCGCTTCGGCGGTCGAAATCGACCGGATCGTTCCCGCGCTCACCGCGAAGTCGTCGGCCGTGATCGTCCCCTCGTCGACGTCCACGTCGTCCGACACGCGCACGTGCAGCGTCGTCGCGTCGACGGCCGTCCCGCCGTCGAGTGCCGGCGCGGTGTCGTCGGCATCGGCGGCCGTCACGGATCCGCGAGTGAGTTCGTTGCCCGCCACGTCGGCGATGGAACCGACGACGCGCACGTCGAGGTGATCGTCGCCGACCGGTTTCGAAAGCGTCATCCGAACGATCGTATCCGTCCCGGAGCTAACGGGCGTGACGCTCCGGATCGTCCCCGCGCTCACCGCGAAGTCGTCGGCCGTGATCGTCGACTCGTCGACGTCCACCCCGTCGGTCACGCGAACCTGTACCGCCGTGGGACTCCGCATCGTCGCGCTCGCCAGTGTCGGCGCGACGCCGTCGGCGTTCGACACCGCGACGGTTCCGCTCGTCCGTTCGTTGCCGGCGGCGTCGGCCACCGATCCGACCAACGAAATCGTGAGCCGATCGGTGTCGACCGGCTTCGCCAGATCGAGGGTCACCACGGCGTCGGTCCCGCGTTCGGTCACGGACGCCTGCCGGATCGACCCCGTCGAGAGTGCGAAGTCGCTTGCCGACATCGTGGACTCGTCGACGTCCACCCCGTCGGTGAGTTCGACCCGCACGGTCGTGTCGTCGACCATCGTTGCGCCGTCTAGCCGTGGGGCCACGCCGTCGGCGTTCGAGACGACGACGCTGTCGCCGTGTAACACGTTGCCGGCCTCGTCTCGCAGTTCGCCGTTCATGCTGACGGTCACCTTCCGGGCGCTGACCGGATTGGCCAGCTGCAACGTGACCGTGGCGTCGCTGCCGGACTCGGTGACGGTGACGTCGGTGATCCGTCCGGGTGCGACGTCGAAGTCGCTGGCCGTAATCGAGGACTCGTCGACGTCGACCTCGTCGGAGACGGTCACGCGCACCTCGGTCGGGTCGAGGAGCGTCCCGCCGGCGAGCGACGGACTGTTGCCGTCCGCACCGTGAACCACAGTCGTGCCGGTCGTGCGTTCGTTGCCCGCCGCGTCGGCGATGGAGCCGACGACCGAGACTCGAACCGTGTTCTTCCGCAGCGGGTGCGCGAGATAGACGTCGACGACGGCGTTCGATCCCGATTCGACGGCCGTCACCCGCTTCACCTGACCGCTCGACGTCGCGAAATCGGCCGTCGTGATCGAGGACTCGTCGACGTCGACCCCGTCGGTGACCGTCAGTTCGATCGTCGTCGGACCGGCCATCGTCGCGGTACCCAGCGACGGTGCGACGCCGTCCATGCCCGAGACCGTGACCGAACCGGACCGCCGAACGTTGTTTGCTGCGTCGGCGAACGACCCGTCGACGCTGACGGTGACGGTGTCGTCGTCGACCGGTTTCGCCAGGTGCAGCGTCACGTCGGCGTTCGACCCGTTCTCGACCGTCGAGATCGAGGCGATCGTTCCGGCACTGACCGCGAAGTCCCCGGCACGAATGGTGTTTTCGTCGACGTCCACCCCGTCGGTGATCGTCGCCTCGATCGTCGTGTCGTCGACCTTCGACGCGCTCGCCAGCCTCGGTGGCACGCCGTCGGTGTTGGAGATGGTGACGGTGCCGGTCGTCTGCTCGTTGCCGGCGGTGTCCGCGATCGTGCCGACGAGCCGGACGGACAGCGACTGCGTGTTGATCGGCGATTCGAGCACGAGGTCGACGACCGCCGTCGAGCCCTGTTCGTGGACCGACATCGTCTCGACCGTGCCGGTCGTCGGCGAGAAATCCGTGAGCGCGATGGAGGACTCGTCGACGTCCACCCCGTCGGTCACCCGCACTTCGAGCGTCTTCGGCCCGATCTGTGCGGCACTCGCCAGTACCGGCGGCGTCGTGTCGGTCCCGTGAATGGTGATGGACCCGCTCGTGCGGGTGTTTCCGCTCACGTCGTCGACCGCGCCGACCAGCGACAGGGTCGTCGAATCGACCGCGAGCGGCGAGGCGAGATGGAGCGTCACGACGGCGTCCGATCCCGACTCCGCGGCCGACAGCGACCGGATCGTACCGTCGTCGAGCGCGAAGTCCGACTTCGTGACGGTGTCGACGTCGACGCCGGAGCCGTCGGCGAGTTGCAGTTCGATCTCGGTGTCGCCGGTCACGTGTGCGCTATCGAGCGTGGGCCCGACACCGTCCATTCCCGTGACGGTCTGCGTGCCCGTGGTGAGTTCGTTGCCCGCCGTGTCTGCGATTGCGCCGGTAATCGAGACGTCGACCGTCGGGGTGGCGACCGGCTTCGCCAGGTGCAGCGTCACCGTGGCGTCACTGCCGGATTCGCCGGTCGAGATCGACGAGATCGAGCCCGAACTGACCGCGAAGTCGTCGGCGGTGATCGTCGACTCGTCGACGTCGACCCCGTCGGTGATCGTCGCCTTGATCGTCGTGTCGTCGACCTTCGACGCGCTCGCGAACGTGGGTGCCACGCCGTCCATTCCCGTGACGGTCTGCGTGCCCGAGGTGAGTTCGTTGCCCGCCGCGTCGGCGACTGCGCCGGTGATCGAGACGTCGACCGACGACGTGTCGACCGGCTTCGCCAGGTGCAACGTCGCCGTGGCGTCGCTGCCGGACTCGCCGGTCGAGACCGACGAGATCGAGCCCGCGCTGACCGCGAAGTCGTCGGCGGTGATCGTCGACTCGTCGACGTCGACCCCGTCGGTAATCGTCGCCTTGATCGTCGTGTCGTCGACCTTCGACGCGCTCGCGAACGCGGGTGCCACGCCGTCCATGCCCGAGACCGTCGTCGTGTCGGCGGCGAGCGTGTTGCCGCTGGTGTCGTCGATGCCGTTTCCAGTCAGCGCGACGCGGGCCGTCCGGCTGTCGAGTCGTTTCGCGAGGTGGATCGTCGCCGTCGTCTTCGACCCCGACGTACTCGTCGTCACGTCGTCGACGAGGTGACCGCCCGTCGGTGCCGACAGGTGTCTCGGTGCGATGGAGATTTCTCTGTCGAGGAGGTTGGTGTTCGTAGCGATTCCCGGACCACCCCAGTCGACGCGAAGCTTCTCGTCTCCGGGACCGTTGAAGTACCGAACCCTGATTCGGTGATTGCCCGTCGAGAGATGCACCGGATTCGATTTCTTCTTCGTAAAGGAGTGAATACCGTCGTTGGCGAGCACTTGCTTTCCGTCGATGTACAGCGCGGACCCGTCGTCGGAGTAGAGCCAGAAGGTGTACTCGCCGGTCTGGGGTGCGTCGATGTAGCCAGTGAGTTCGGCGGCCCACTGTTCGTCGCGGTGATCGTCCGGGAAGACGAGTTCGTTGACGCGTCCGGTACGTTCCGGCGTCGAATCGAACTGGACGTCCGACAGCGACCGGTAGCCGTCCGACGGATCCGGATTCTCGTAGTAGGCGTAGTTGATCCCCTGGGGCCACTCGTTGGCATCGGTCACGGCGAAGTCGGTCGCCGCGATCGACGAGGAGTCGACGCCGACGCCGTCGGTGATCGTCGCTTTCAGCGTCGTCGGATCGACCGCGGAGACGTCCGTGAGTTTCGGCGCGACGCCGTCGACGTTCGCGGCGGTCTTCGTCCCCGACGTGAGCGCGTTCCCGCTCGTGTCCGCGATGGAACCGGTGATCGAGACGTCCACCGACGACGCGTCGACCGGCTTCGCCAGGTGCAACGTCACCGTCGCGTCACTGCCCGACTCGCTGGTCGAGATCGACGAGATCGACCCCTCTCTCACCGCGAAGTCGTCGGCCGTGATCGTCGATTCGTCGACGTCGTTCCCGTCGGTGATCGTCGCTTTCAGCGTCGTCGGGTCGACCGCGGAGACGCTCGCGAACTTCGGCGCGACCCCGTCCATGCCAGTCACCGTCTTCGTTCCCGACGTGAGCGCGTTCCCGCTCGTGTCGGTGATCACGCCAGTGATCGAGACGTCGACCGACGAGGCGTCGACTGGCCGTGCGAGGTCGATCGTAGTTATGTAGCTGTCGCTACGGGGAATCTGCCTGACCGACACCGACGAGACCGACCCGTCGCTCACCGCGAAGTCGCCGGCCGAGATGGACGACTCGTCGATGCCAACCCCGTCGGTGAACGTCGCCTGGATCGTCGTGTCGTCGACCTTCCGGACGCTCTCGAAGGTCGGTGGCACGCCGTCCATGTTGGGCACGGTGAACTGGCCGGTGACGCCGTAGTTGTCTTCCGCGTCTCCGATGAACGCGCCGCCGTAGCGCGGATTGTAGTGGGTGCTCACCGTGATCCGATTGGTGTCGACCGGCGTGATGGACATGGTGACGGTCGTGGACGTCTCGTGTCCGCTGCCGCTCGCCTCGACGTGCGTGATCCGCCCCGCGCTCACGTCGAACTTGCCCCTGTAGACGTTCGAGACGTCGACGCCGGAGCCGTCCCGCATGTGAAACTGGATGGTTCGCGTGTCTTTTTTGCAGTCGTAGCAGCGTCCGGATTCCACGAGATGCGGTGGCTGGTTGTCGACGCCGTGGACGGTGAACGTCCCCTCGCTTTCGCCCGGAGAGAGCGAATGGTGTCCGTAGTCGTCGAGATTTTCCGCGACGGACACCGTCACCGGTTCGTTGTCGCGGGGTGGGACGTCGAGTCTGAGCCGAACTTTGTTCCGACTACTGTGCACGATTTCCCCGTTCGCCCGACCGGACTTGCCCGAGATGTCGAAATAGCTCGGTTCGACGTCGTATCCGGTGAAGCCCTGCCATGGATTTCCGGTGGTTTCGATCCCCGAGTAGTCGACGACGCTGAAGTACAGCGACTCGCCGTCGTCGCTCAGTTCGACGTTCTTGATGTCGGGGTCCATGCGAGTCGACGTGACGTGCAGCGTCTTCGCCTCGTTCGGGTGAAGGACGTTGTCCGGCGCGCCCCAGGTGTCACGAATGGGGCCGGTGAGTTTCACGTCGATCTGTGTCGTCTCGACGTCGGTCTCGTCGAAGGTCAGATAGACCCACGCGTCGTCTTCGCCCCTCGAAGATTTCGTGTCCGAATCCTCCGTGTCGATGTTGGGCTTGATCCGGGCGTACGTGATCGGAATTTCCTTTCCAGTCCGGTGGTTGATGAGCTTGAAATCTCCCCTCGGCTGGATGGAATTTTCGTCGACGCCGAACGGCGAGTACTCGTCTCTGACGACGACCCTGATGGTGTTGTCGTCGACCATCTTGGTGTACTTCTGTGAGAGCCACGGGTCCGACGGTTCGGCGGCGGACGCCGTCGGCGCGAGTACAGCGGCCGCGATGGCGACGACGATCAGAACGGCGAGACCCACCCGTCGTTTGCGGTTTCCCCCCATCGCTGGTCACTCCACGTCGTATCGACCCACGGGCGGACGACGACAGCCCGGTCCGCGTTCGAGTCGCTGCGCTCGCGGTCGCGTTCGGATACGAGTACCTATACCGCTTGAATGGCGATCCCCCAATCCCCTCATCGCCACACACTCTCTCCCCACGACAATTAAATTTAACGGTGGTTTTCTGTAGTTTAACTCTTGTTTCGGCGAGTAAAGCTTCCAGAACCGCCGACGGTCGATCTGCCGTCCGACGCAAACCACAACCCCTACTTGCGCGCTCGTGGACGGTACCGGTATGCAACTGGGCGTCATCGGCCTCGGGCGGATGGGTCGCATCGTCGTCGACAGGGTACAGGCGGCAGGTCACGACGTCGTCGCGTTCGACGTCGACGAGGCGGCCGTCGCGGCCGCCGTGGACGCGGGTGCCGACCCTGCCGACTCCATCACCGACCTGGCCGAACGACTGGGCACCGACAAACGCGTCTGGCTGATGGTGCCGGCGGGCGACCCCGTCGACGCCGCGCTCGAGGAACTGCAGCCACACCTCGATTCCGAGGACGTGGTCGTCGACGGCGGCAACTCCAATTTCCAGGACTCGGTCCGCCGCGCGGCGGAAACGCCGGCCGCCTATCTGGACTGTGGGACCTCCGGCGGCCCCGCAGGCGCGGAACTGGGCTTCTCGCTGATGGTCGGCGGTCCCGAGTGGGCCTACGAGGAACTGACGCCGGTGTTCGACGTCGTCGCGACCGGACCCGACGGCCACGACCGGATGGGTCCGTCCGGCAGCGGCCACTACGTCAAGATGGTCCACAACGGCGTCGAGTACGCGCTCATGCAGGCCTACGGCGAGGGGTTCGAGTTGCTCGCGAACGGCCGCTACGACCTCGACCTCGAATCGGTCGCACGCACCTGGAACAACGGCGCGGTCATCCGCTCGTGGCTGCTCGAACTCTGCGAGGAGGCCTTCCGCGAGGAGGGCAGCGACCTCGGGACCGTCGCCGACCACGTCGCCGGCGGATCGACGGGCACCTGGACCGTCCAGGAGGCGCTCGAACAGGAGGTGCCGGTACCGCTCATCTACCAGGCGCTGGCCGAGCGGTTCGGCTCCCGCGCCGACGACGGCCGCTTCTCCCGCCGGCTGGCCAACCGGCTCCGGCACGGATTCGGTCGCCACGAGGTCGCGCGACGAGAGGAGTAGGCGGGCCGACAGGCAAGCGTACGGCGGCCGCGAGCCGCCGTTTCTTGCAGTCAGCGACCCGACGACGAGTCCAGCAGCGCCTCGACGATTTTCTGCTCGGCCTTCCGGAGGTGGTACTGAAAGGTCGAGGCGGCGACGTCGCGCGTCTCGGCCAGGGTGGTCGACGTCGTCTCGCGGGGCCACTCGTACAGGCCGCCGTAGTGTGCCGCCCGCAGAGCGTCTAGCTGGCGGTCGGTGAGTTGGTCGAGGATCGCCTCGCGGAGCGTCGCGTGCGCGGAATCGGGGTCGGCGCGGCGGGCCAGCAGTTCCGTCTCCGGATACACCGACTGCAGGTCCTCGATCAGCGTTCGGACGTCGGCGTCGCCGGCCAGGACGGCCGTGACCGTCGTCGTCCCGTTCTCGGCGCGGAGCGTGCGAAGCGAGGCGTCGGCGGTCCGCAAACGCTGGACCAGCGGCGGGGTCGAGACGGTCAGCCGGTAGAGCGCGTCCGCTTCCCGCGAGGAGAGGTCGCGTACCGAACGGACCGTCTCGAACGACTGCAATCGGCGTTCGGTCTCGGCGGTGGCCCCGTCGAGTCGCACGAACGCCTCGACGACGTCGCCGCCGTCGGGCACCACGTCCACGACCGCGACGTCGAGGTCCGTCTCGGCGGTGAGGCGGTTGGTGAACAGGCGATCGGTTCTGACTTCTAATTTCACCTCTACGCGTTCGGAGTCCGGCGCGTCCGTCCGCCGGACGTTCCCGAGCGCGTAGCCGACGGTCTCGCCGAGTTCGTCCAGGACGCGCCGTTCCTCGCCGTCGAACGTGTCGGCGTCCTCGGCGTGGACGACGAGCACGCACTCGACGCGGTCGCCGCGGACGACGGGCACGGCGGCGATGGACCGGTAACCGTAACTCAGGGCGTCAGACCGGTGCTCGCTCCAGGCGTCGTCGTCGAGGACGTTCGCGGCGACCCGTATCTCCCCGTCGCTCCAGGCGTCGTCGAGCAGTGCCTGCAACGGCGAGTCCGCCGTCGTCGATCGGAGGTGGTCGACGAACTCCGCGTCCACGCCGCTCCAGGCTTCCGGGACGACGGTACCGTCGGCGGCGTCTCCGACGCCGATCCAGGCGAAGGCGTACTGGTCGGCCGTCGCGAACCGCTCGCAGACGCGTTCGAGGACGTCGGTCCGCGTCGACGATCGGACGAGCGCCTGGTTGAGGTCGCGGATGATCTCGTTCAGCCGATTCAGCTGTTCGAGCGCTCGGTTCTGTCGCTGAAGTTGGCGCTCCTGGTCCCGGATCGCCGCCTCGGTGTCCGCGCGGTCGAGGGCGGCGTCGAGGTTCTCGACGACCAGGCGGGCGGTCTCGCGTTGTGTGGTCGTCAGCGACCGGCGGTCGGTCGTTCCGCCGACGAGCAGGCCGTGCGTGCTCACGGGCAGGGCGAGCGCGGACGCAAACGGGAGTTGCTCGCCCAGCGCCGTGTCGGCGGCGTCCTCGCGGAAGCGCGCTTCGCCGTCGACGAACGCCGCCCACAGGACGCCGGCGTCGGCACTCGAACGCGGCACGTCCTCGACGTGCTCGTCGACGTCCGCCGAGCGAGCCACGGTAACGAGGTCGCTGTCGCCGTCGAACTCGTAGAAGACGGCCCCGTCGAGGTCGAGCAGGTCGGCAAGGGTCTCGACGGCGACGGTAGCGACCTGCTGGCGACTCTCCGCGCGGGTCATCGAGCGCATCCGATCGTGCAGCGTCGTCAGCGTCTCCTCGTACCGGTGGCGGTCGGTGACGTCGACGACGACCGCCTGGCCGACGCGTTCGCCCTCGTACCATCCAGCCGTCGTCTGCACCCGCACGTGGCGGACCTCGCCGTCGTCGCGAACGAGCCGAAAGTCGGTCGGTCCGACGACGTCGCCGCGTTCGATGACGTTCTCGAGTTCGCTCTCGGCGATACCGTGGTCGTCGGGGTGGATGAACTCGAACACCGACCGTCCGAAGAGGTCCTCGCGGTCGTCTAGCCCGAGCAACTCGACGACGGCGTCGTTGCCCCAGACCGTCTCGCCGCTGGCGTCGAAGAGGTTGATGGGGGCCGGCGAGTTCTCGACGAGATTCCGGTAGCGTCGCTCGCGTTCCCCGAGTTCCTGCCGGCGCTCCTTCCGGTCGGTGACGTCACGAAGCACCGAGAGGTGTCGGCCGGAAGCGACGTCCGTCGTGGCGGCGTACTCCACGATCCGCTTTTCGCCGTCCGCCCGGACGAGCGGGAACGTGCCACGCTCGTCGTTCGAATTTCGAAACTCTCGCCACGCCGTCTCGAAGTCGAAGTCCTCGGGAGCGAACTCCGCTATCGACCGGCCGAGCAACGCCTCCTCGTCCAGCCCGAACAGGTCGGTCGCGCTCTCGTTGACCTCGACGTACTGCCCGTCGTCGTCGACGATCACCATCGCGTCGAACGCCTCTTCGAAGACGGCGCGAAAGCGGTCCCGCTCCCGCTGGAGCGCCCGCTCGCGTCGCTTGCGATCGGTGACGTCGCGGACGCAACCGACGATCCGTGACACGTCGCCGTCGTCATCGAGTATCGGCGTGCTCTCGCCGTGAACCCACCGGATCCCGTCGTCGGTGACGATCCGGTATTCGACCTCGTCGGCCTCGCCGTCCGCCAGTTTCGCCATCGATTCGCGTGCCCTCTGCCGGTCGTTCGGGTGGACGTGCTCTAGAAACGAGGTCGGATTCCCCTCCAGGTCGGTTATCGAACCGTCCCAGACCGCCTCGTACGCGGAGTTGACGAACAGAAGTTCGTCCCAGTCGCCATCGAACACGAAGAGGACGTCGTCGGTCCGTTCGACAAGGTCGGTGAGATCGCGCTCGGTCAGTCCGCCGGCATCGCTCGTCGCGTCCGGGCCGACGGCGTCGCGAATTCGTTCCGCGAGAACGCGGTACTGGTCGTCGATCCCGCGTCGCACGTAGTCGGTGACGCCGGCCGAGATGGCCTCGCTGGCGACGGCCTCACAGCCCTCGCCCGGAAAGAGTACGAACGGGAGGTCGGGAAAGCGCTCGCGAACCGTTCGGAGGAACTCGACGCCGGTGCTCTCGGGAAGGTCGTAGTCCGCGACGACGCAGTCGATGCCGTCCTCGACGAGGACCTCTCGTGCGGCCTGTGCGCCGACTGCCGGGACCACCGTGATTCGGTCGTCGGTCCCCCCGATCCGGTCTTCGAGCGACTCCTCGCCCGCTAGATCGTCGGTGACGTGGAGGGTACGGATGGGGTCATCCGATACATGCATGAGTCGCCGTCTCCCCTGCCAGTCGGAACGTGCGATCGGACACCATGTTCGTGACGTCGTTTCGCAACGACCGTGAGCGCTTCGGCTCGACATGCAAGTATTTATAAGTCCGTCGTTCGCGCCGTCGGACTCGCGACGGTCGCTGTGGGCCAGAGAGCCACGGACGAGCCACCGACGGCCGAATCACGGCGAGCGGCGACGGACGGTAAGGCGGCGTTACCTCTCGTAGCGCCGCTATTACAAACACTATCGCCCGCGAGCGGAGGGACATGTCCCGTTCGATCCTCGCTGTGAGTGTCCTCCTCGCGCTCGTCCTCGTGAGCGCGGGCGGTGTCGCCTACGCCAACACCACCGCCGGCGTCGCCGACGCGGACGCCACGACGACCGACTCCGGATTCGCCCAGGCGCAGCCATCGCGTGGCAACGCGACCGTCAGCGTCTCCGCGACGGCCACCGCGTCCGCCCCGCCGGACCGCGCAGTCGTCAGACTCGCCGTCGTCGCGACGGCACCCGACGCCGAGACCGCCCGCCGGGAGGTTGCCGAGAACGTCTCGACGACGCGGGCCGCTCTGCGTGACCTCGGCATCGCCGACGACCGGGTCCGGACCACGTACTTCGACATCAGCGTCGTCCAGGAACCGGGACCGAACGACGAGACGGTCACCCGGTATCGCGCCGCCCACGGCCTCGAAATCGAAGTCGACCCCGGACAGGCAGGCACCGTCGTCGACGCTGCCGTCGGCAACGGGACGAACCAGGTCGAATCCGTCACGTTCACGCTGACCGACCGGACCCGCCGACAGTTGCGCCGACAGGCGCTCCGGCAGGCGATGACGAACGCACGCGCGGACGCCGACGTGATCGCCGATACCGGCGGCGTCACCATCACGGGCGTGAAGTCGGCGTCGACCGCCGACGAGGTCGTTCCCTTCGAGAGCCGGGGCGTCGTCGGTGGCGGTGCTCCCACGACCGTCGAACCCGGACCCGTGACGGTGTCGGCCACCGTCTCGGTCACCTACCGCGCTGGCTGACGGCGTCGGCCATCCGAGCGAGCGACGTCCCAGGGGTCTATACCGGAAGCCGCGGGCAGGCGCAGGTATGGAGTCCGAACGCGCCACCGGCCCCGAGCACGCCACCGTCCCCGAACGCGCCACTAGCCCGGTCGTCGGCGTCGTGGTGTTGCTCGGCGTCGTGGGACTGCTGGTGGCCAGCGTCGGCACGGCCGTGACGGCACTCGACCGGCCGACGGCGGCCACGCCGCGGGTGACCGTCGCCGCCTCGGTCGTCGCCGCCGACGGCTATCCCGACGGCCAGACCGTCCGCCTCCGCCACGAGGGCGGTGATCCGATCGACGTCTCGCGGCTGGCGGTCGTCGTGACCGTCCCCGACGGCCGGCGGGCCCGCGCGAGCGGGTTCCCGACGCTGCGGCTGACGGCGGCCCACCGCTCGGGGGCGGACCTGTTCGACCGGAGTTACGCGGGCGTCGACGGCGAACTGGACGCGTCGACGAGCGACGGCACCTGGAGCCCCGGCGAACGACTGGAAGTGCGACTCGCCCGTGGGCGCGTCGACCTCCGACCGGGCGAGCGCGTGGGCGTGACGGTCGTCCGCCGTCCCGACGACGTGCTGGCCCGCCTGCGGCCGCGCGTCCGGGCGGGAACGCGGGGTCATGACAAGTCTTAATCTCGCGGCCCGTCAAGTTCGCCCGTTGATGGGATTATCGTCAGTCGTCGCCGCCCCGGTCGTCGGTGCGACCGTCGCCGGACCGTTCGGTCTCGCGATTCCGGCCAGCGCGTTCACCGCCGCTGGCGCGCTCGTGATACTCCTCCTGCTCGCGCTGTCGGCGTTTTTCTCCTCCTCGGAGATCGCGATGTTCTCGTTGCCGCCCCACCGCGTGGAGTCGCTGCTAGAGGACGGCGTCCCTGGTGCGGAGACGCTCGACGCGCTCAAGAAGGACCCCCACCGGCTGCTAGTGACGATCCTCGTCGGGAACAACCTGGTCAACATCGCGATGTCCTCCATCGCGACGGGCCTGCTGGCGCACTACTTCGGAAACCAGGGCCAGGCCGTCGTCGTCGCGACGATCGGGATCACCGCGCTGGTGTTGCTGTTCGGCGAGAGCGCCCCCAAGTCCTACGCGGTCGAGAACACCGAGTCGTGGGCGCTACGCATCGCCCGGCCGCTGAAGCACGCGGAGACGGTGCTGATACCGCTGGTCGTCCTGTTCGACCACCTGACGAGACTGGTCAACCGGGTCACCGGCGGCCGCTCGGCCATCGAGACGTCCTACGTCACCCGCGAGGAGATCCGCGATATCATCGAGACCGGCGAGCGCGAGGGCGTCCTGGACGAGGAGGAACGCGAGATGCTCCAGCGTACCCTCCGGTTCAACAACACCATCGCCAAGGAGGTGATGACCCCGCGGCTGGACATGACCGCCATCCCGAAGGAGTCGGCCATCCAGGAGGCCATCGAGCGCTGCATTCAAAGCGGCCACGCCCGCCTGCCGGTCTACGAGGGCAGCCTCGACAACGTCATCGGCGTCGTCCACATCCGCGACCTCGTGCGCGATTTGAACTACGGCGAGACCGACGGCGACCTCGACCTCGAAGACGTCATCGAGCCGACGCTGCACGTCCCCGAGAGCAAGAACGTCGACGACTTGCTGAAGGAGATGCGGGAAAACCGCCTGCACCTGGTCATCGTCATCGACGAGTTCGGCACCACCGAGGGGCTGGTCACCATGGAGGACCTCACCGAGAAGATCGTCGGCGAGATCCTCGAAGGCGAGGAGGACGAACCCGTCGAGTTCGTCGACGACGACACCGTCGTCGTCAAAGGCGAGGTCAACATCGAGGAGGTCAACGAGGCGCTCGACATCGACCTCCCCGAAGGCGAGGAGTTCGAGACGATCGCCGGATTCGTCTTCAACCGTGCGGGGCGGCTGGTCGACGCCGGCGAGATCATCGAGTACGACGGCGTCGAGATCCGCGTCGAACAGGTCGAGAACACCCGCATCATGAAAGCCCGGGTCACGCGGCTCGCCGACCACGACGAGACCGACGCCCGCGGGGAGAACGAACCGGAGCCGGAACGCGGCGAAACCGCCTCGGAGTGACGAATGTGCTGAGACGGCCTCGGAGTGACGCGCTGGCGAGTGAGCGCTAGTCTTCGGTTTTGGTCTTCTCGACGTCCTTCTCGCCGAGGTAGATCTCGGCTCCGTCCTGGGCGACCTTCTCGGCCAGTACGGCACACTTCACGCGCATCGGGCTGATGTCGACCCCGAGCATGTCGATGACGTCGTCGCGGTCCATCGCCCGGAGTTCGTCGAGGGAGACACCCTGCAGTTTCTCCGAGAGCATCGACGCCGACGCCTGGCTGATGGCACAGCCGTCGCCCTCGAAGGCGACGTACTCGATGGTCTCTTCGTCGTCGTCGAGTTTGACGTACATCTCGATCTCGTCGCCACACATCGGATTCTCGCCCACGTGTGAGAAGGTCGCCGCGTCTAGTTGCCCGTAGTTGCGGGGGTTCTTGTAGTGGTCGAGAATCTGCTGACGATACATGTCCGAGCCCATGCCCATAGCTGGCCGACAGTACGCGACTCCGCGGGAAAAGGCTTTGCAACGGCCGTGCGTTACAGGCCGAGGTTGGTTTCGAGAATCCGCTTTGCGTCCTTGACCGACGCGGTGAGGATTTCGTCGACGATCCGGTCCTGTGCGTCCCGTCCGAGCCGTTCGAATCTCGTGATGGCCGTCTCGATCCGCCGCAGGTCGCTCGCCCCGATCGTCGGGGACACCAGTCCACCGACGTCCGGGATGCCGTAGGCGTGGCCCTTTCGCCCGCCAGTGAGGCTGAAGTCTTTCGGTTTGGCCCCTTCGTCGTGTGCGCCGCCGATCGGACTCTTCCGGCCGAACGCCGAGTTCTCGAAGCCGACCATGAGCATCCCCCGGTCCGTCCGTTTGAACAGACTTGCCCCGTGCTGGAGTCCCGGGACGGGTTGGCCGGTCGTCGGGTCGAGCATCCGTCCTCCGGGTCCGATCGTGTACCCGCTGGGACCGGTGGTCCCCAGACCGCCGATCGGGAAGGGCATCCGCGCCGTTCGTCCGCGGAACGGCGACAGGCCGAGTTCGGCCTTGCGTCGTAGCTGCTCCGCTTTGCCGCCCGGCCGTCCCGACCCGCGACCGTACTTCTCCTCTTTGACTTCCCCGCCCCGCACGCGAGCCGCGTGCGAGGAGACGCCCGATATCCATCCCTTCTCCATACCGAGGGCCCGGTGTTTCGACCGCTGTCGCCGCGTGCTCCCAGTGAGCAACAGGGTTCGGAGCCGGTCGCCGATCCGGGACGATTCCGGATGGTAAATGAACCGACCGCCGTGGGAGACGAGCGCCGCGAGCGGAACGGTTCGTGGCCGTCGATACCCCTGGTACGTTCCCTTCCGCTTTGCCCGCTCGCCAACGTCCACCTGCGCGAGCGCGACCGCGATGAAGTGACGACGAAGGAACCGCTGTTGGTTTTGCAGCGTGGTCACCTCCTCGTTGCTGGTCACGCCGGCGCTGGCGAGTTGCTGGGAGGTCATGTTCTCCGGGCGTCGGGTGAGGGTATCGTACCAGATTCTGGCGTCTTTCGCGAACTGCGTGTCCGCGTCGGACGCCGTTTCGAAGCGCCGTCGTCCTTCCCAGTTTCCCTGTATCGGCCCGTCTGGCGGCGCGCGAATCGAGCGGTCGCTCGCTCTCGTACGGCCGGTCACGTCCGGCGTCCGTCCGCGAACGACTCGGTCGGCGGCGCGGTCCGCCTCGCGTTCGAGGTCGGACGAAGCGTCGACGAGACCGTCTTTCCCCTGGGGAATCGACGCCCGCCCGGCACGCTGCTGAATGACGTGTGTCAGTTCGTGAGCGACGAGCCGGCTCCCGTCGACCGTCTCGGGTGCGTACTCGCCGGGCGCGAAGTGGACGTGTTCGCCCCGCGTGTACGCACGGGCGTTCAGGTCGCTCGCCGTCCGGTCGTCCGTGTGTACCCGGACCGACGAGAAGTCGACTCCGAACGCGCCCTCTAGCGGGGTGCGGACGGCAGGAGCGAGCGAGCGACCCGACGCGGCGCGCGTGGACGACCCGTCGGCGGGAGGGGAACTGTCCGTCTCCGCGCGCTGGATCGATTCGTTCGTCGACGACACCGGCAACCGTGAGCCGTCGCGGTCGTCCTGGCTCCGTGCGAGTCGCTGCCGTGCGCGGTTGCTTTTCGGGAGACCGGTTCGCCGACGAGACGTCTCGGTACGGCGCCCTCCGTCCGCGTCGCGTTCTCGCGTCGAGAACGAATCGACGCTCGACTCGTCGGCTAATTTCCGTTTTCGGTCTTCCGTGTGCCGCGACACCACCTGTCGAATTACTTCACCGTTCGGTTTATATCTTTCCGCCCGGATCGAAGTTGTGTTTACGGGCAGTGCGTCGAACAGTCAGGACGGCGGCGCGGCGGCGCGTGCCCGTTCGAGGATCGCGTCCCGGACCGCACCGGTCTCGTCGCCTTTGCCTCGCGGGAAGTACAGCGTGTTCTCGTCGACCGGATGAGACAGCAGGCCGCCTTCGCCCGGTTCGACGCCGAGTTGTCTGATCTGGATGTGTCCGGTGACGATTCCGGACGTGAACTCGACGTCGTAGATTTCGTCCATCGGAATCGTCTTGTCCTCGAACATCGACGACGAACTGCGTTCGACGTGCACGACGTCCTCGTAGACCGATACCGTCCCGCCCTGACAGGTGCAGGAAACGACCGGCTCACCCCCTGGCTCGTCGCGCTCCCCGTCCGGTGTCATTACCGTCGGAAACGGCACTCGCCAGCAAAAATCTACCGCAGTAGTCTCCGACCGAGCGGGCACAATCCCTGCCGCACGCGCCGGCTGGGCGGCCGATCACTCGTTCAGGAGGTCCTCGATGACCTGTTGGTCGTCGCCGCCGTCGCTCCGGAGGGTCTTGCGGTACTCGTCGTACTGTTGCTGGCTGACCTGGACCGTGCGGGTGTCGCCCTGGCGTTTGACCGACAGCGTGACCGTCCCGCCGGGGGTGTTGCGGGTCTTGTACGTCGCGACGGCGGTGAACTCGAACCACAGCGCGACGATGCTCCCGAGGAAGTACACCATGGCCGTCTCGAACGCCAGCGAACCGGTCGTTCCCGTCCAGTGGGCCGGATAGGCGTACCAGAACAGCCCCACCCCGACGACTGACAGCGTCGCACCGACGAGCGCGCCGGCGCGTTCGCGACGACTCGACGGGACGACGACGACGACGCCGAGCAGGAGGGCCGGCACGGCCAGTCCAGCGAGCGTCCCGGCGTACCGTTTGACGACCGTGGGCGCGGTCGCGCCGACCAGCCCCGACAGCGGCGTCGTCACTAGCAACAGCGCGACCACGAGCGCGAGCGCACCGGCGGCGAACAGTCCGCTACCGACCGCCAGTCGTCGGCCGTCGCGCACCTGCCAGTTTCGTCGGTCGTAGGCCTCTCCCAGACTCTGCATGTGCCACGATTGTCTGGCCGCCTACAAAACAGTACGTCAGACGCACGCACGACGGGAGGGGACGGCCGTCACTCGCTCTGGATGCGGGGAGCGAGCATGTAGGTGACCCGCCCCTCGCCCTCGGCGATGTCGAAGTGCATCTTGACGGGGAACTCCTCGCCCAGTTCCATCGTGACCTCGGCGTCTTTCGGGATGGCCTTGTTCATGTCCTTCAGGTAGTCGAGCGAGAACAGCGAGTGGGCCGGCCCGGCAGTGAGATCGATGAGGTCCTCGCGTGTCAGTTCGAAGTGGACGTCGTCGGTGTCGCCCTCGGCGTCGACGTAGAAGATGTCCTCGGTCTCGTCGACGCCCAGCGCGATGTGGTCGGAGACCATGTCCGACGCCTTGACGGCGCGGTCGATGTCCCGCCCTTCGAGGACGATTTCGGCGGGGAGGTCGAGGTCGGGGAGGTCCGGTTCCTGCCGGATCGAGTCGGGGTCGATGAGCGCCAGCGTGTACTCGAGCCCGTCGATGGCGATGTGGAGCTTTCGAGTCTCCTCGTCGAGTTCCAGGTGGACGAGTTGATCGGCGTCTGCCATCCCCGCGATGTCCTCCAGGCGCGCGAGATTGACGCCGATGAGGCCGCCGTCGGTCTCGTAGGACTGGAAAGCGGCCGCCGACAGCGAGAGGTCGACCATCCCCACGTTGGCCGGGTCCACGGCCCGGATCTCTATCCCGTCGTCGTTGAGGTGGATCTTGCACTCGTCCACCAGTACGCTCACGGAATCTAGCGTCGTCCGGAGCGTATCCGCGCTCACGATGGCGTTGAACATCTTGCCGCCGGCTACGCCCCCATCCATTAAAAAATACCTCATTCGACGTGTACGTGGACCTGCACGGACGACGGCGTTCATCACAGGCGTCTATCCCGACGTACGGGAGACGTTCGCGGCCGACACGATCGGCCAGGTTCGCCGGCCGAGATCGGAGAGACATACGAAATCATATATAAGATGGGAACAGACATATAATTCACCACATCTCTAAGTGACTAATTCGGGAGGGTTATTTATCCTAATATTTTACTAACTGACCCAATAATCAGGAATACAATGAGTTATACGAATAAATATAGTAGGATAGACATTCTCGTACAAATTGGTCAATAGATTAGTATTAAATCATTTCAGGTTCGACTATAGAATAGACTGATTTAGTATATTTCTATAATCGTTATATATCGTCCCTGGTGCGGCGTGTATCTCATTACAACTATATCGTTGTAATCGAAAGTGAAGCGCTGGCGGGTCGGGAACGCCGGTCGTCGTCTCGGCCTTCGACGGCAGGCGTTCGACATGCGAAAACGAAGGCGTGCCAACCCTCACGTGATGCGGTAGGACGTGTGCCGACGGCCGAAAATTTCGCGAATAACGACGTGAATTCGACCAGGCTGTGTCGACTCCATCGAGCGATTTCGTCGATCCGCATCGCCGACCGAATCGTCTGCTCGGATCGGAAACCGCGAACATTTCGGTATCACCACAATTCCTGAACGAACATTCTATAATACCGCATATTATGCCCAAATTGGTTTCACCGGTGTCGCGTCCCGGATTTGTGGTTTGCATATACGAAACCGGTCCGAGCGTGAATCACCCGGAATCGAGCGTCCGTTCCGGCGCGTGCTCGTCCAGCGTGGGCGAACGACGTCTCGACCGACCAACGGCGCCGCGTATCACCGGTTCGAATATTCGAAACGGCCACCGCACCCCGTCGTCGACCCCCGATCGCTGGCAGTTCAGTGGACGGCTGGTACCGAATAGCAAGATTCTAATACGTCGAGACGTACGCTTCGCACGGCGGGAGAGAGACGCTGGTAGACGGTACGCCACCACCCCCGATCCGCGGGTCCACGTGGCCCGCGTCAGTCGATGCTCCCGTGCCAGTCGTCGCACCCGCCCGTCTGACTGCCACCCCCACCCTTCCACCACCTTCCCCCCGTCCACCACTTCACCACTGTCTCCCGTCCACCACTTCACCACTGTCTCCCGTCTACCACTTCACCACTGTCTCCCGTCTACCCGTTTTCCGCAGGTGAACGGCCGTCGGACGTGCGGTCCGTCCCGGCCACTCCGGCGGGGGAGCGAAACCCTTATCCAGACGGTACGGCATGTCACGTGTACAGTGGTACCAATGGGTATCTTCGATAGCCTCAAAGATCGGCTCAACCAGGAGAACAAGTCACGTGACGAGGCGGGCATGGAGAAAGACCCCGGCGTGACCCGGTTGTTCTTCGCGACCGACGTGCACGGGTCGACGGTGTGCTGGCGGAAGTTCGTCAACTCCGGGGAGTTCTACGACGCCGACGTGTTGATCCTCGGCGGTGACACGACCGGCAAGGCGATCTTTCCCATCATCGACGAGGGTGACCACTACCGGTACACGCGGGGCGACAAGGAGAAGACCATCGAGACCGAATCCGAGCTAGAGGACACGCTCGAGAACCTGGAAAACAGGGGTTACTACACGTACATCCTCGATCAGGAGGAGTACGAGCAACTCCAGCACAGCGACGACTCACAGCAACGCCAGGACGAAATCTTCGAACAGGAGATGAAAGAGCGCATCCGCGAGTGGATCGACTTCGCCGAGGAACGACTCGACGGCGACGTGCCGGTGTACGTCTGTCCCGGCAACGACGATCCGCTGTTCATCGACGAGGTGTGGGAGCAATCGGACACCATCGACCTGGTCGAGGGCGAACTCACCACCATCGACGAGAACTACGAGATGGTGAGCTGTGGCTGGACCCAGCCGACGCCCTGGGACACCGACCGGGAGTTCGACGACGACGACCAGCTCGAACAACGCCTCGAAGAGATCATCTCGCAGGTGGACGACACTAGCCACTGCATCTTCAACTTCCACGAGCCGCCCTACGACTCTGGACTGGACGAGGCACCGGAACTCGACGAGGACCTGCGCCCGAAGTTCGGCGCTCAGTCGACCGAACCGGTCGGCAGCAAGGCCGTCCGGAAGATGATCGAGACCTACCAGCCGCCGCTGTCGTTGCACGGCCACATCCACGAGTCCCGCGGCGAGGCGAACATCGGCGACACCATCGCCGTCAACCCCGGCAGCGTCTACTCGGAGGGGTCGTTGCAGGGGGCCGTCATCGACCTCGAACCCGAAGTCGACGTCGTCGGGCTCGTCCGGGGATAACTTTACAACATCGCGCGCCGATGAAATCCGTAGGACGTGACCAAACGTGAGCGAGAACGCGCCACTGGAAGACCCGGTCGAAGAAGGGCGACGGGTCGTCGAGGCGGCCGACGACGCCGGGCTGACCGTCCGGCAGATCGGCGGGACGGCAATCTGGGAACACGCCGAAACCGTGCGTGAGGGGCCGTTCGAACGCGACTACAGGGACGTCGACTTCGTCGCGACGACCGCCGAGGAGGGAGACGTCGTCGACCTCATGGTGGACGAACTCGGCTACGAGGCCAACAAGCGGTTCAACACGATGCGGCGGTTCCGCCTGGAGTTTTTCGACGAGGAGAACGACCGCAAAGCCGACTACATCCTCGATCGCTTCGAGTTCTGTCACCAGTGGAGCCTCAAAGACCGCCTCGACGTCGACTATCCCACCGTGCCCATCGAGGACCTGCTGATGTCGAAGATACAGATCGTCGAGGCCAGCGACCGCGACGTCCGGGATATCGTCGCGATGGTGAACGACCACCCCGTGCAGGCCCGCGACGACACCGAAGTCATCGACCCGCGGTACATCGCCGACCTCTGCAAGGACGACTGGGGGCTGTACAGGACGACCACCGACAGCATCGACCGGGTCGAGGAGTACCTGCAGACCAACGACCTGCCGGTCGACGAGACCGAACTCTCCGACCGGCTGGAATCCATCCGGAACAAAATCGAGTCCGAACCCAAGACGCTGCGCTGGAAGCTCCGGTCAGTCATCGGCGAGCACAAGCAGTGGTACGACCAGCCGGAACTGACGTGAGAACGAAACGGGAGAAGTCGGCGAGCGAAACCGCAGATTCGGACGGCGAACGTGCGGCTCAGTCTTTCGGGATCTCCGAGTGAATCTTGTCGAGGTCCACGCCCTGGCTCTTGCGGTACTGCTTCATGCCGAAGTAGATGACCGCCGAGAGAACGTACAGCAGGACCATGAAGCCGGCCGACTTGACGTTGTTGATCCCGTAGACGGTCTCGGTGCCCCACAGCCAGAAGACGACCAGCAGGATCAACGCGTAGACCGCCGAGACGATGGACACGAGCGGAATGCCCGCGATCTCCCAGTCGGAGACCGGGTTGTTCGAGAACAGTTCCGGCCGCCGATAGGGGAACAGCATGCACGCGATGGTCGTGCCGAAGAACGTGATCGCGATGGCGAACGTCGCGTCCAGCGTCAGCGTCTGGAAGCCGGGGACGAAGAAGTAGATGATCGTCAGGACGACGCCCGGAACCGCCATCACGAGGATGGCGTAGATGGGCGTGTTGTAGCGGCCCCAGACCTGCGCGAAGGTCTCGGGGATCGAGCGGTCGAACGCCGTCGCGAAGATGACCCGCGTCGAGGACATGAAGACGGTCCCGGACCAGGCGAAGAACCACCCGGCCATCAGGACGACTTCGAGCATCCCGAGCGGGCCGCCACCCAGCGTCAGCGCGGCGACGAACGTCGGCGCGGAGAGCCACTGGAGCTGTCCGGAGCCGACGAAGTAGTTGTAGTTGAGCGCCTGATAGAAGTTGTACCCGACCGCGCCGTCGAAGATGGGCCACAGGACGATGGCGAACACGCCCGCGCCGATCAGGGCCGCCTCGAAGACGCCGAACATCTTCCGGAACTCGCCGGCCTCGCGGACCTCACCGAACAGCGTCGAGCCCCAGACGGTCCACATGATCCAGAACAGCAGCATCGGCACGAGCTTGAACGACGCCCACCAGTTCAGGTTCCACATGGGAGCGAAGCTCACCGACGTGCCCTGCAGGATGCCCTGGTAGGTGATGTCGCCGCTCATCCCCTGTGTGAAGGCGTTGAACGTCGACTGGAAGCTCCCGGGATTGGTCGTCAGCAGACCGCCGAGGAACAACAGCATGCCGACGACGCCGACGTAGAACAACGCCTTCTGGATCCGCGCGTACCACTTCATGCCGAGGCTGACGTAGATGAACGCGAACACCGCCACGATCATCGACGACGTGAACAGCCCCATGCTCGAACTCCACCAGTTCGCCAGCGCGACGTTGCCCGCCAGCGCCGACAGCGGCGAGAACACTAGCCACGACAGGATGGACCCGTAGATTGGGACCCACAGCCACAGGGCGAACACCCACCCCGGCCAGGAGAGGAACATCCCCCAGAAGCCACTCAACAGCCGACTTTGCCAGACGTAGTCACCACCGACCCGCGGCATCGACGCCACCAGCGTCGCGTAGACGACGTTCTGCAGCGTCAGCATCACCATCGACATGATCGTCGCCAGGATCGGACTCCCCTGGGGAATGAACGCGTTGAACGTCCAGATGTAGAACCCCAGTGTGACGATGTTCACCGATAAGAAAGCGTAAATCCATGCGTCGTACGAGGACCAGTCCCGTACGAGGCCCGTTGCTTCCCTCACGAACAAACTGTCATCTCCTGACATGGCAAGTGGTATCTATATCGCGTCTGGTACTTAATAGTACCGACACTAGGCACAAAGTTGATAGGTGTTCGTGAGCGGACTCTCACGCCGTCACCGTGAATCGTCGTGAGCGGACTCTCACGCCGTCACCGTGAATCGTCGGCGCGGATCGAGGTGCGTGGCCGTCCGGTAGCCGACTGCGCCGCGGTGCGCGCCGACCTGATACGCGACGGCGTCGAGGGTCGCCCAGGCGACGTACGCGACTGGCGACGTCGCGGGACGGTGGACGGCGTACTCGACCAGCGGCGGCAGCCAGACGACGGCGACCACCAGGCCCGCGACTGCGGCGGCGAGTGTCTCGAATCCGGCAGCGGCCAGCGCCAGCGCGACGGCGGCCACGGGGAGGCTGTAGTATCGTGCCACCTCCGTGGCGACGGCGTAGAGCCGCGACAGGCCGCCCCGGACCGTGCCGATGAGGACGGACCGAGCGTCGAGTCGCGATTCGGCCGTCGCGGTCGCCCACAGCGTGCGACCGGCGCGACCCAGCGTCGCCGCGACGGCGACGACGAGCGCGACGGTCGCGGCGATCGCCAGTCCATCGACACCACCGGCGTCGACCACCGTTCCGCCCAGCACTCCCACGAGCGCCACGGCGGGCACCGTCAGCGGGACCGAGACCGACCCCGGATGACCGTACTCGCCGGCCAGCAGCGCCTCGGACGCCCCGTAGGCGACTCGCCGGCCGACGAAGTCCGTGGCGTCGCCGTAGTCGTGTTCGACGACGCCCTCGGGCGTGTAGACGACGTCGTAACCGTCCCCTACCGCCCGCCAGCAGACGTCGACGTCCTCGGCGACGTTGCGCTCGGGGAACCGCACCGCCTCGAAGACCTCGCGGCGGCCGACGAGGTTGGCCGTCGCCAGGTACGGCGTCGCGCTCTCCCTGTCGACGGGCGCGGCGCGCGGTCCCATGTCGAGCGACGCGTTCACGCCCTCGTAAGCGCTTGCTCCGCCGTCGCCGTGGGGCCGGATGCGTCCGCCGACGAGGTCGTGGGCCGACAGGCAGGGCACGAGGTCAGCCAGCCAGTCCGCCCGCGGCCGGCAGTCGGCGTCGGTGAACGCGACGACGTCGTGAGCGGCCGCGTCGACGCTCAGGTTCCGGCAGGCACCGATACCGCGCGGGTCGTCCCCGTCGACGGTCACGAGCCGGGCGACGCCGGATTCGGCCAGCGGGTGCGAGTGGACCCGCTCGCGCGTGCCGTCGGTCGAGCAGTCGTCGACGACGACGACCTCGTAGTCCGGGTACGACAGGGCCGCCAGCGCGTCGAGACACGCGCCGATGGCGTCGGCTTCGTTTCGGACGGTGACGACGACCGACGCCGGCGGCCGGTGGGTCGGGTCGCGCCCGGGCCGCCACGCCAGCAGGCCGCGTCGGCGTAGCGCTTCCAGCAGCGACCGCGCGTTTTCGGCGTCGACGTCGGCCGCCTCGGCCGCGGCCGCGACCGATCGGTACACCTCGAACGAGAGCGCGTCGACCAGCCGACTGCCCGCCTCGTTGAGCCGCGTGACGACCAGCGGCCGGGTGCAGGTCACTACGCGGCCGCGTTTCGAGACGGCGTCACGGAGCCGATACCGACCGCCGGCCATCTCAATCCCCGTCGAGGATGGCCCGCAGTTGCGGGTCCTCGCCGCTGTCGTCGCCGCTGCCGATGGCGACGGCGGGACAGCCCTCGTGGTCGTCGACCTGCGTGCGGAGGTTCGCGATTTCGTTCCACGCCGTCCGGAAGCCGTCCTCGACGACGTTGCCGGCCGCGAGGCCGTCCCACTGCGTGAATGCGCAGGGGTAGACGTCGCCGACGGGGTCGACCAGACAGGTCATCGATCCCGCGCCGCACTCCTTGAGCGTGTCGTTGCGCACCTCGCCCATCGCGTTCAGGTAGAAGAAGGAATCGCCCGTTCGAACCTTCGGGTGCTCGGAGAGCCAGCCGTGGAGCCACTCGATCTGCTCGGTCGTCAGCCGGAAGTTGTCCCAGTTGTCCTCGCCGCGGCCGCTGGGCCGAAAGCGGTTCAGCCGCAGGCCGGCCCCGTGCTCGCAGGCGAGGTCGTATATTTCGGGCAGATCGTAGACGTTCTGGCGCGTGACGACGGTGTTCAGCGTCGTCCCGACGTCGCGGTCCTGCAACCGCGCCAGCGCATCCACGACCGCGTCGTAGACGCCCTCCCCGCGGATGGCGTCGTTTTCCTCCTGCAGGCCGTCGAGGCTGACCTGCAGGTACAGCGGGTCCATCGCCTCGATCCGGTCGAGCGTCTCCGCGTCGAGTTGCGTCCCGTTCGTGCTCACGCACGTCGAGATGCCACGGCCGGTGAGTTCCTCCAGGAGGTCGAGGAAGTCCCGGCGGACGAACGGTTCGCCGCCGCCGATGTTGACCTGGAAGACGTCCATCTCGTCGCACTCGGCGACGAACGCTTTGGCCTGCTCGGTGGTGAGTTCGCCCGGCATCTCGTGGCCGGGACCGCTGCCGGACAGGCAGTGGTCGCAGTGGAGGTTACACCCCAGCGTGACCTCCCAGGTGATGGTCACCGGGGCCGACAGCGGCTCACGCGACACGCAGGAACCCCTCCCTGACGGCCGTCTCGACGACTGCCGGGGAGAACGCCGCTTCCAGGGCCTCGCGGTCGTGTTCGCCCTCCTCGACGTGCGCCAGCAGGTCCACGATGCGCTCGTCGACGGTCGTCAGCGACGCGTCCTCGTAGCCGTAGTTCTCGTGATCGTAGACGAGGCCGAACGACGACTCCCGCCGGTACTTGACGTGCCGTGGCTTGCGCAACGTCGCGGACATCTCAGTAGACGCCGCAGATGCCGTCGATGCGCAGTTCCTCCTTGACGAGGTCCGCCTCGATGTCGGGGTCCGCCTCGATGTCGGGATTGTCCGCTTCGATTTCGGGATTGTCCGCTTCGATTTCGGAGTCGTCCGCCTCGTCGGTCAGTTCCGATTCGTCGTCTGTCGGTGCCGCGCCGTCCTCGCCCGCCGCGGATCGGGTATTCGCTTTCGACATCTTCGTTTGGCGCATGCGTCGCGCCGGAGTTATACCTTTGGTTTATCCCCACCCCCCTCCCCCCACCCGCTCGTTTTCACCCTCCTGTCCGCTCGTTTTTCATCCCTCACCCGTTCGTTTTCCACCTCGGCCGTCCCGAGTCGAACACCGCTCGTGGCCGGTCGTGTTCAGAGAAGCAGCCATCGTGAGCGACCGAATCGAGAACAGCGTGAAAGCCCCCGTCGGCTCCGGGAAGACGGGCGACGTAAGCACCGCAGGGCGAAGCCCGAGGAGCGCAACGAGCCCCTCGACCGGAGCCGACGGCCCCTTTCATTCCCGCCGCTCAGACGGCTGAACCGGCTACATCGGGCGGGAATGAAAGGGGCGACTCGTTCGCCGAACCCCGACGACGCAAGCACCGCAACGCAGTGCGGAGCGCAGCGAGTCACGGGAGGCGAACGAGTCGGGGCTTTCACGCTGTCTACGATCGCCTTTCGCACTCACTTATCTAACACTATCCCCGCGGCCGACCCATAGAATTAACTCCTCGCGTTCGTATCGCCGGGTGAATGTCCAGGTATCGCGACGTCGTCGGGTTCGGGATACTCGTCTGTGTCTGGGGATTTGGCTTCGCCGCGGCCGAGATCGGCTTCTCGACGTTCCCGCCGCTGTTGCTGATGGCGTTCCGGTACGACATCGGCGCAGTCCTCCTGTTCGGGTACGTCGTCGTCGCCGTCGACGACTGGTGGCCGAGCACCCGCGGCGACTACCTGGCGGTGCTCAGCGGCGGCGTGTTGATGATGGTCGTCGGCAACGGCGTCTGGTTCGTCGGCCAGCGCCTCACGACGAGCGTGTTCTCGGGGATGATGGCCAGCCTCATTCCGGTGACGACGGCGGCGTTCTCCTGGGTCGTGCTCCCGGACGACCGGCTCACGCCGCTGTCGCTGATCGGCCTCGGCGTGAGCTTCGTCGGCGCGTCGATCATCACGCTCTCGGGGAACGGACTGACGTTCGGTGCCAGCCTCCTCGGGAAGGGCCTGCTGTTCGCGAGCGTCTGTGGTATGGCGCTGGCTAGCGTGTTCATCCGGCGGGCCGACGCCTCGATTCCGAGCACCGCCCAGACCGCGTGGTCGGTGCTGCTGGGGGCCGTGCTGTTGCACCTGCTGAGCCCGCTCGTCGGCGAGACCTGGGGCGGGACCGTGACCGTGGCGTCGGGCCTCGCGCTGGCCTTTCTCGGCGTCTTCTCGACGGTCGTGGTGTGGCTGCTGTACTTCGGACTGCTCGAGCGCTATTCGGCCATCGAACTCTCGATGGCGACGTACCTGGTGCCGCTCGTCGCCGCGGCGGTCGGCTGGGCGCTGTTCGGCGAACCGGTCACCCGCGCGATGGTCGTCGGATTTCCCGTCGTCGTCTCCGGGTTCGTCCTGATGAAACGCCGGACGCTCCGGACGGAACTCCGTCGCCTGCTCGCGAGCGCGTGAGCGGGGCCGCAATCGACCGCCTCGTCGCCCTGGGCGAACCCCTCCGGAACTGCACGGCGAGTCCCACGAACCGGCGGTTCCTCGCCGTTTCCCGACCAGCAATATTCAAGTTCGTCGGCGACGACCCTCGCGTATGGACCTCTTCGAGCAGACGGCGATAGGGGAGACTCCCGTCCGCAATCGGGCGGTCTTTCGCGCCGTCCGGACGAACCTCGCCGACGACGGGCGGCCGACGGCGACGCTGAACGAACACCTCGCGGCGCGCGCCCGCGGCGGCGCGGGCCTGGTCGTCGGGCCGGCGAAGATGCTCGTCGACGACTCCGCCAGCGGCCCCTCCTACGTGATCGCCCACGACGACGTCGTTCCCGCGCTCTCGGAGACCGCCGACGCCGTCCACGAAGCCGACGGGGCGCTCGTCGGGCAACTCACCCACCCCGGCGGCGAGGCGACCGGCGACTGGGAGATGCAACCGCAACTCGCGCCGTCGGCGGTCGCCTCCGATTCGACCTACGAGATGCCGACGCCGATGGACGGCGACGACGTCGAGCGGATACAGGGCGCGTTCGCGGCCGCGGCCGACCGCCTCGAACGGGCGGGCTTCGACGGCGTGGAACTGGCCGCCGGCCCCTACGCCGTGTTGCGACAGTTCCTCTCGCCGAAGTTCAACGTCCGCGAGGACGCCTACGGCGGCGACTGGAAGGGGCGGGCGCGGTTCGTGAACGAGACGCTGGACCGCGTACAGGCGGCCGTCGACGTGCCCGTCGGCCTGCACCTCTCGCTGTCCGAACTCGAGTACGGCGGCTACGAATTCGACGACGTGCCCGACCTGCTGGCCGCGCTGGAGGGGTTCGACTACCTCTCGTGTACGGTCGGGACCGCGACGACGTTCGCCCAGACCCACGCGGGCGCGGCGAGCCAGCCGCCCGGCCTGGTAGACGCCGTCGAGACGGTGGTCGAACACGTCGACGTTCCAGTGATGGGCCGAACGGCGTTCACCGACCTCGACGACGCCGACGCGCTGCTCGACGCGGGTGTCGACTTCGTCTCGTTCACCCGGCAGTTGCTGGCCGACGAGGCGACCGTCGAGCGGGCGGCCGACGGCGACCGCCCGACGCGGTGCATCCAGTGCAACCAGAAGTGTCTCGAGGGGGTCTACGGCCACGCCCACGGCGGGCACGTCGAGTGCGTCGTCGACCCGCGGACCGGCCGCGAGGACGAGTTCGAACGCGCGGACGCCCTGCCCGAGGCGGCGATTCCGCGCGAGGTGCTGGTCGTCGGCGGCGGCCCCGCCGGGATGCGATTCGCGACGCTGGCCAGCCGCCGCGGCCACGACGTGACCCTGCGGGAGGCCCGCGACGAACTCGGCGGCCAGCTATCCGTCGCCGCCCAGGGGGTCCTCGAACCCTTCGAGCGCGCCCGCGAGGACCTCGAAGCCGACCTGCGCGACGCCGATGTGACCGTCGAGTGCGGCGAGCGCGTGACGCCGGGGGACGTCGCAGACGGCTTCGACGCCGTCGTCGTCGCCACCGGCGCGCCGCTCTCGACCGCCGACGCCCGGGACTTCGAGGGCGAGGTCGTCGACGCCATCGACGTCCTCGGTGGAACGGCCGACCCGCTCGACGGCGTCGAGGACGAGGAGGTCCTGCTGATCGACGAGAACCGCTGGGTGATCACGATGCAGACCGGCTTCGACCTCGCGGGCCGCGGGGCCGCCCTCGAAATCGTCACCGAGGACCACTATCCGGGGTTCCGGACCGAACAGCCCAACCTCCCGGCGATGGTCGCCGGCCTGCAAGCGCAATCCGTGACCTTCACGGGCAACCACGAGGTCGAATCCGTGGCCGACGACGGGACGGTCACGCTGACGAACACGCTGACCGGCGAGACAGACACGCGGTCACCCGATACAGTCGTCTACGCCGGCCGCCGCCACGCTGCCGATGACCTGTACCTCGACCTGGCCGAGCGCCGCGACGACGTCTACCGCCTCGGCGACGCCGTCTCGCCGCGCAAACTCGACCGCGCGTACTACGACGCCGAGAAACTGGCCCGACGGCTGTGAGAGGTCGTGTTTCCGGTCACAGCCGCCACGAAGAGCCAGAAAGCCCCCGACTGCTCGCGGTCGCCGAACGACCCCTATCCGAGCGAGCGAAGCGAGCGAGGATCTGTCGCGCAAAGCGCCGTCACTTCGCGGTCATCGCGGCGTCGATGGGCAGCGTCGTGCCCGTGACGTAGCGGGCGGCGTCGCTGGACAGCCAGAGGTACGCCTCGGCGACGTCGCCGGGGTCGAGTAGCCCGCCGCCGAGGACGTTCATCGCGCCGCTGGCTTCGGCGATGCGGTCGAACGGCTCGGTCCCCTTCGCCGCGACCATCCGGTCGAGCATGCCAGTGTCGACGCCGACGGGACAGACCGCGTTGGCGGTGACGCCGTACGTCCCGAGTTCGATGGCCAGTGACTGCACGAGGCCGACGACGCCGTGTTTGGCGGCCGCGTAGTGGCCCGACCCCGCCGTGCCGACGAGGCCGGCGACCGAAGCCGTCGCGACGATGCGGCCGCCGCCACCGCGCTCGATGGCGTGTCGGGCGAAGTGCTTCGCGGACAGCCACGTCCCCTTGAGGTTGGTGTCGACGACGGCGTCGAAGGCCGCCTCCTCGAGGTCGACCAGCCGCTCGCTGTCCCAGACGCCGGCGTTGGCCGCCAGAACGTCGATTCGGCCGAACCGGTCGACGACCGTCGCGACGGCGTCCCGGACGTCGGCTTCGTCGCGGACGTCGGCTTCGAGCGCGAGCGCGTCGGCTCCCGCGTCGCGGACCAGGTCCGCCGTCCGCGCCAGGTCGTCGGCGTCGGCCAGGTCGTAGGGGACGGGCACGTCGGCGTCGGGCGCGTCGACGACGGCCACGTCCGCGCCAGCGGCGGCGTACCGGCGGGCGAGTTCGCGGCCGACGCCGCGGGCGCCCCCGGTGACCAGCGCGACCCGGCCGTCGAAGTCGTAGGTGACCATGGCTCAGAGGAGGTCCCGGTCGGCCAGCAGCGAGACGACGCGCTCGGCGGCCACCTCGGGCGACGCCTCGACCAGTTCGCCGTCGCCGCCGTCGCCACCGTCGTCGCCGCCCATCACCCGGAGGATGCGCTCCTCGACGGAGCCGCGTTTCGGCGGCGCGCCGCGGCCGACGCGCTGGTTGGCGGTCACTTCGCGACGGGTCACGCCGCCGACGCTCATCCCGAATCGGGACTGATCGGGCGCGACGCGTTCGAGGTCGACCGTCGTCGGCTCCGATTGCTGGGCCGCGATCACGTCCTCGAGGGTGCCCCGGGTGGGGTTGGCGAACCCGGAGTCGACGCCGACGACGGCGGGACAGTCGGCGGTCAGCACTTCCTGGCGGCCGGGTTCGAGCCGTCGCTGCAACACCAGGCCGTCTTCGGGCGCGTCGTGGTCGCCCTCGACGTCCTCGCCGACGGCCGTGACGCCGGTCGCACAGCGCCAGCCGAGCGCGTCGGCGGTCATCGGTGCCACGGCGACGCCGGTGGTCGGCCCGGCCTCGCCGACGAAGGCGACGTCGCCGCCGACGCGCTCGACGGCGCGCGCGACGACGGCCGCGTACGTCTCGTCGAGCGGGTCGGCGATCGGATCGTAGCTGACGTGCAGCGTCTCGTCGGCCCCCGCGCGGGCGGCGGCCTCGACGGCCGTCTTCGCCCGGTCGTCGCCGACGGCGACCGCGACGACGGTTTCGGCCGTCCGTTCGGCGGCTTCGAGCGCGACCAGGTCGGCCGGGTTCGCCAGCCACCGGTGGGTCGCGACGCCCTCGGCCTCGGGATTCGGACCGACGCGATGGGGTGACGCCCGGACGGGAACGACGGCCTTCATGGTCACCCGAAGTCGAACTCGACGCCCTTGCCGCCGTCCGGTTTCGTCCAGGAGACGGCTCCCCTGTCGGGGTCGTTGGCACAGAAGACGAGACAGGCACCGCACTCGATGCAGTGCTCGTAGGAGAAGTAGATCTCGCCTTTGCGCTCGGTCTGGTGGTCGAAACACTCCGCCGGACAGAGGTGCAGACACGGCTTGTCCGCACACTCGGCGCAGTCGTCGTTGTCGACGGTGATGTGGCCCGTCTCGTCGACCGTCCAGTCGACGGTTTCGAGGTCGTCCTGGACCGTCACTGTCGCCACCTCCGTCGACGGCGGACTCGCCGTCCGGTCGTCTGGCGTTCGGTCATCGTGGTCGTGGATTCGGTCGTCGTACTCATAAGCGTTGTCTCGTTCACACGGACCGGAACGCCCGCCAGCCGTCTCTGACGAGGTCCCGGAGTCGCACGTCTCGGTTCCGCAGCGCCGCCAGCGCGTGCCGCCAGGTCAGCCCCGACGCGTCGCCCGCACTCGAGAAGGTCCGTTCGAGCACCTCCCGCGCCATGCCGGGGTAGGCGTCGTACAGCCGCTCGTTCTCCAGGAAGGACGGCAGACGGCGGTGCTGCCGGAGTTCGTCCATCACGTACGAATCGTCCAGCAGGTCGTCGTAGCGCCGCCCGAACGTCGACCAGTCGCCGCCGTCGGCACACTGGACGGCGGCCTCGGCGGCCCGGATACCGCTCTCGACGCCGAAGTCCAGCCCGCGGAAGGTGAAGCCCTTGTTGAGCACTAGCCCCGCGGCGTCGCCGACCAGGCAGATCCGGCCGGCCTGGCGGTCGGGCAGGTTCCGGTAGCCGAACTCCGGGACGAGGATGCCCTGGTACTCCGTGGTGGTGCCGCCGCGCACCAGGGGTTTGACCGCCTCGAGTTCGACGAAGCGATCGAGCATGTCGTACAGCGCCGTCCCCCGGCCGCTGTAGCCCTCGTCGCCGAACTCCTCGAGGGTGGCCATGTTGCCGACCGCGCCGACGGAGATGCTCGACTCGAAGGTGTACAGGAAGTAGCCGACCGACGGCGCGCCCTCGGGGAAGCCGGCGAAGATGTAGGCCGCGCCCTCGCCGCTGCGGAGGTTGAACCGCTCGTCGACCGTCTCGCGGTCGAGGTCGACGACGCGCTTGACCGACAGGCCGACGTCCCCGGAACGGACGGTGTCGCGGATGCCGGTCGTCCGGCCGACGGTCGTGTTGACGCCGTCGGCACCGACGACGGCCTCGCAGGTCAACTCGCCGTCCGGGCGGTCGGTGCCCAGGACGACCCCGTCCTCGTGCTGGTCGACCGACCGCACCGTCGTCTCCGGCACGAAGACCGCGCCCTGCTCCTCGGCCCGCTCGACGAACCAGGGGTCGAACTCCCCCAGCTGGACGGTGTAGTTGGGCTCCCCGCGGATGGCCGGATCGCGGTAGCTGACCCCGATGGAGGCGCCGTCGTTCAGCATCCGCACGTTGTGTTCGACGACGTGGCGTCCGAGCGGGGCCTCCTCGGGGAACTCGGGCACGAGGTCGGCCAGGACTTCGCCGTAGATGACCCCGCCGGTGACGTTCTTCATCCCGGGCTGGCGCGCCCGGTCGAGCAGCGCCACGTCGACGCCGTCCCGTGCGAGTCGATACGCGGCGGCGGTCCCGGCGCGGCCAGCACCGACCACCGCGACGTCGAAGTCGGTCATACGTCTCCCTCCTCGGTCGCGGCCGCGTTCGGTTCGTCCGCGTCGCCAGTTCGAGCGTCGCCATTCACGTCGCGGGCCGCCCGAATCGCGTCGGAGATGGCCGGCACGTACTCTCGGGCGTCGCCGACGATTCCGAGGTCGGCGAACTCGAAGATTCGCGCGTCGGGGTCGACGTTGACCGGAATCACGCAGTCGGCCTCGACCGCGCCCATGTGGTAGGGATCGCCGGAGATGGCACACGGCACGTAGAGGTCGGCGTCGACGGACTTGCCGGTGACGCCGATCTGGCGGTCGTAGGCGACCCAGCCGTCGTCGACCGGCGGCCGGGACGCCCCGAGCGTCGCGCCTAGCGCCTCGGCCAGGTCCGCGATGATCTCGAAGTCATCGGGGCCGTCAAGACCGTACCCGCCCGCGACCACGCGCGTGGCGCGTTCGACGTCTTCCTCGGGCACTTCGAGGACGGCTTCGCGGACGAGGCCGTCGTCGTCGGCCACCTCGACCGTCCGCGTCGTCCGGTCGGGCTCGTCCGCCGGCCGCGCGTCGGGCGTCGAGAGGCCGTCGACTGACAGCGACGCGACGACGGGGTCGCGCTCGAACTCGTAGGTGGCGAACGCCCGCTCGCCGTAGGCCGGCCGCGCCCCGAGGAGGTCGCCCTCGCGGACCTGCAACAGGCAGTCGACGAGGCCGCCGCCGCGCACCGACCGGGCGAGGCGGGCGGCGACCTCGTTGCCGTCGGGCGTGCCCGGCAGCAACACCGCCAGCGGCGACGCCTCGGCGACCAGCGTCGCCAGCGCGTCGACGCGGGCCGGGACGCCCGCCGCGCCGGGCTGGAATCGACCCCGCTCGCGTTCGAGAACGCACAGTTCGTCCGGGCGGGCGGCCGCGACGGCGTCGGGGTCGACCACGCCGTCGGTCGCGACCGCCTCGACGACGGGGTGGCCGTCGCCGGTCGCGTCGAGCAACTCCGCAAGCCGCCGTGCCTCGTCGACGAGCGGTCCGGGGTCGCTCTCCGGAACCACGAGGAACCGGTCGTCGCCAGTCATAGCTCCCTCGCGAGGGTTTCGCCCTCGTATATCGCCTTGTCTATCAGCCGCGGTGCGACGCAGTCGCCGACCGTGTGAACGGGGACGTCGAGGCGGCTCTCTAGCGTCTCGGCGAGGCCGATTCGGGCCTCGCGGCGGCCGGCGACCACCAGCGAGTCGGCCTCGCATGGTTCGATTTCCTGGGAGTAGACGTTCATCACCTGTGCGGCCCCGTCGTCGAAGCCGACCACGGTGGCGTGCTCGACGACGTCGACGTCGCGTTCGTACAGCGACTCTAGAAACGGCGGGACGTTCGTCCCCTCTAGACGGTCGCCGGGGTGGTAGGACGTCGTCACGAAGGTCACGTCGTGGCCGCCCTTGGCCAGTTGCTCGGCGACGCCGACGCCGGGGGCGTGTTTGTTCTCGTCGAAGACGACGACGCGTTCGCCCACCGATTCGCCCCGCAGGACGTCCCACGAACGGTGGACGTCCTCGCCGGGGAGGTCCGGTTCGCGCTCGGTCGCACCCGTCGCGGCGACGACGGCGTCCCAGCGGTCCGGGTCGAGCGTCTCGGGGGTGACCTCCGTCCCCGTCTGGACCTCGACGTCGCGGTTGCGGAGCTTGTTCTTGAGGTTGCGGGCGGCGTCGCCGTACTCCCGACGGGACTCGATTTCGGTCGCGACGTTCACCTGGCCGCCCAACTGGTCGTCGCGTTCGCGGATGGTGACCCGGTGGCCGCGCTCGGCGGCGGTCACGGCGAAGGACATCCCGGCCGGGCCACCGCCGATCACTAGCACGTCCTTCGGGTCGTCGGCCGCGGGCAGGTCCTCGCGCGGGTCGAACTGCGTCTCCCGACCGGAGCGGGGCGTCTGGATGCACCCGACGTGGCCGTTGGTGTGGATGCCGCCCAGGCAGTTCTGGTTGCAGGCGATGCAGTGGGTGACCTCGGAGTCGTTTCCCTCCCGCACTTTGCGGACGGTGTCGGGGTCGGCGATGAGCTGTCGGCACATGCCGACGAAGTCGGCTTTGCCCTCCGCTAAGAGGTCGTTGGCCTTCGAGAGGTCGTTGATGCGCCCCGCCGCGATGACCGGCACGTCGAGCACGTTGCGCGCGGAGCCGTAGTACTCCTCGGTGTAGCCAAGCGGCGCGTGCATGGGGGCGTCGGTCACGTGCAACTTCGAGATGGTGGCGATATCGGAGTCGACGAAGTCGACGCTGGGGTGCAGTCGCCGCAGCACCTCGACGGCGTAGTCGTAGTCGTAGCCGCCGGATTCCATCTCGTCGAAGGTGAGCCGCACTCCGACCGGGAAGTCCTCGCCGACGCGGTCGCGAATCGCCTCGACGACCTCGTTGAGCAGCCGTACCCGGTTGTCGACGGAGCCGCCGTACTCGTCGTCGCGGCGGTTGTACTTCGGCGAGAGGAACTGCCGGAGGATGCCGTCGTGGCCGGCCTTGAGTTCGATCCCGTCCAGGTTGCCCTGCCTGACGTGTTCGGCGGTGCGCGCGAAGCCGAGTTTGACTTCCTCGATGTCCGAGTGCTCCATCCGCTTTGGCATCTCGTAGCCGTACCCGGAGGGAACCGCCGAGGGGGCCCACGTCTCGCGCATCGAGTGCTCGCCGGAGTCCTCACCGCCGGTGTGCTGGAGCTGTGCGAACACCTTCGTCCCGTGGTCGTGGCAGGCCGCCGCGATGGTCTCCAGGCGCGGAATCACCTCCGGGTCGTACCCCGAGGCGTACATCGGGTTCGACGCGCTCGGGTGGACGAGCATGCTCGACGGACCGACGATGAGGCCGACGCCGCCGCGGGCGCGCGCCTCGTAGTAGGCAGCGTCGCGCTCGGTCGGCAGTCCGTCCTCGGCGAAGCCCGTCTCGTGGGCGAGAAACACCGTCCGGTTGGGAATCCGGACGGAGCCGATCCGTCTGGGGGTGAACAGCAGGTCACTCATGGTGGTCGATAGCGGGTGGCGTCATGTCGTGGTGGCGTCTATCGCGTCGGAGATGTTGAACCTTGTCTTCGACACCGGCTCGGTAGTCACCCCCAGTGGCCCCGGGGGAACGGAACTGACGTCGCGAAATCGCCAGCGCCGTTACTTTGCCATCAGACCCGCGTCGACAGCCAGCGCGGTGCCAGTGACGTAGCGGGCGGCGTCGCTGGACAGCCAGAGGTACGCCTCGGTGACGTCCTGGGGTTCGACGGGACCCTCGTCCATGACGTTCCAGCTGCCGGTGTACTCGGAGAGTTCGTCGATGGCCTCCTGGCCGTACTTCTCGGTCAGGCCGCGGGTCATCGGCGAGTCGATGCCGGTCGGCGAGACGCAGTTGACGTTGATGCCGTACTCGCCGAGTTCGATGGCGAACGACCGGGTCAGCCCGACGACGCCGTGTTTGGCGGCGGTGTAGTGGCCGCCCCGGTAGCTCGCGCCGTGGCCGGCCGTCGAGGCGGTGCTCACGATCTTGCCGCCCTCGCCGCGCTCGATCATGTGCTGGGCGACGTGCTTGCTGCACAGCCAGACGCCCTTGAGGTCGGCGTCGATCATCTCGTCCCACTGCTGTTCGCTCATCTCGTGGAGGAACTGGAGGTTCCAGATCCCGGCGTTGTTCGCCAGGATGTCGATGTGGCCGAACTCGTCGAGCGTCTGCTCGACGGCCGCCTGCACCTGCGCCTCGTCGCGGACGTCCATCTTGATGGTGAGCGCCTCCTGACCCTCCTGTTCGACCATGTCCGCGGTCGTCTCGAGGTCCTCGCGCGTCGCGAGGTCGTAGTCGGCCGTCGGCATGTTCTCGCAGATGTCGGTGACGACGACGTCCGCGCCGTGTTCTGCGTACCCTACTGCGTGTGAGCGTCCCTGGCCACGCGCCGCGCCCGTGACGAACGCGACCTGGCCGCTGAAGTCGTACTCTGGCATGGATATCTCTTGATAACACCGTTCTGAAACGCCCGAAGCGGGTCTTCCGCTACGGGTGACCGTGTTATCGTACATCGAAACGGTGAGTTCTCCCACATCATAAATCTATCCTTCAGGCCGAACCTTTCGACAACCGTCCGTCTCTCGCTCACAGCGTCGGGTCGTCGAGGTTGACGTAGACGGACTTGGTCTGGCGGTAGTGTTCCAGCGCCTCCTCGCCGAGGTCGCGGCCGACGCCGGACTCCTTGAAGCCGCCGTAGGGCGCGTCCGGCAGGATGGGGCCGTACTCGTTGACGTACACCAGTCCCGCCTCGAGGTCGGCGGCGGCGTTGTGGACGAGGTCGGTCCGCTCGGTGCCGATGCCTGCCGCGAGTCCGAAGTCGGTGTCGTTGGCCAGTTCGATGGCCTCCTCGTAGGTGGCGAACGTCTGGATGGTCTGGACGGGACCGAAGATCTCCTCGCTGGCGATCCGCATGTCGTTGTCGACGTCGGTGAACACCGCCGGCTCGACGTACCAGCCGTCAGCGAGCGCGGGGTCGTCGGGCCTGTCGCCGCCGGTCAGCAGGGTCGCGCCCTCCTCGCGGCCGACCGCGACGTAGTCGGTGACGGTCTCGAACTGCTCGCCCGAGGTGAGCGGTCCCATCGTCGTCGCCTCCTCTAGCGGGTCTCCCAGGACGTAGGAGTCGGCCGTCTCGACGAAGCGTTCGGTGAACTCCTCGACGACGTCCTCGTGGACCAGCGCTCGCGAGAACGCGTCGCAGATCTCGCCCGTGCTGTAGTAGATGCCGTCGGCGACCGCCTGCACCACCTTGTCGAGGTCGGCGTCCGGGAAGACGATAAAGGGCGACTTGCCGCCCAACTCCAGGGTCACCGGGGCGATGTGCTCGGCCGCGGCCTTCATGACGTGTTCGCCCACGGCGGCGCTGCCGGTGAACGACACCTTCCGGACGTCGTCGTGCTCGGTCAGCGGGCCGCCAGTCTTGCGACCGGTCCCGGTCACGACGTTTACGACGCCGTCCGGGAGGATGCCCGCCGCGAGTTGGGCCATCCGGATCGTCGTCAGCGGCGTCGTGGCCGACGGCTTCAGCACCGAACAGTTGCCCGCCGCCAGCGCCGGGCCGAACTTCCAGGCGGCCGCCCAGATCGGGAAGTTCCAGGGCGTGATCTGGCCGACGACGCCGAACGGTTCGTGGCGAGTGTAGAGGTGCAGATCGTTCTGGGCCTGGATCGTCTTGCCCGACTGCGTGCGCGCGGTCGCCGCGTAGTACTCCATGGTTCCGATGGCACCCTCGACCTCGCCGCGGGCGTCGGCCATCGGCTTGCCGGTGTCCAGACACTCTAAGAGCGCCAGTTCCTCGACGTGGTCCTCTAGCGCGTCGATCCACTCGAACAACAGGCTCGACCGCTCGGCCGGCGTGGTGTCTCCCCACTCGCGGTCGTAGGCGTCCCACGCCGCCTCGACGGCCGCGTCGACGTCGGCCGCCTCACAGACCGAGACCGTCGTGATTACCTCTCCGTCGACCGGATCGCGGGTCTCGACCCGCTCGTCGGTCGCGTACCGTTCGCCGCCGATCCACGCGTCGAAGGTCACGCCATCGGTCGCTCGCTGCCGTGCCGATTCGTGTCGCTCCGAGAGCGCGTCGCGCGCGTCTGAACTCATGTGTCTGGACTTGTCCCATCCGCACCTTAACGCTTTTCGTGCCCGATTCCCGCGTGGCGCGACCCGAGAACGACACCGGCCCCTCACATCAGTAGGGGCCCTCGCGGGCGAGCGTCGCTTCGAGCGACTCGACGACTTCGTCGAGCGCCTCCGGAATCTCGCGTTCCAGGACGGCCCCGTCGACGCGGTAGGTCGGGCCGGAGACGCTCAGTGCGCCGAGAACGCTGCCGTCGGGTGCCCGGACCTCCTTGCCGATGCTGCGCATCCCCTCGGTGTAGCCCTGGTCGTCGACGGCGTAGCCCCGCTCGCGGATGCGATCGAGTTCGCGGAACAGTTCCTCCTGGCTGGTGATCGTGTAGTCCGTCCTGGCGGGCAGTCCCCACTGGTTGACGATCTGCTCGACGCGCGCGGTCGGATACGCCGCGAGGATGGCCAGTCCCGACGCCGTCGAGTGCATGTAGTAATACGATCCAATGCGCGCGCGATACTCCTTCGTCCGCGAACTCTCGCCCGACCCTTCGTATTTCACCCACTTGTGGTACGACTCCACGATGGTCGTGATGCGGCCGTGGTCCTCCGCGACGAAGTCACACTCCTCGTCGGTCCGCCCGGTCAACTCCGCGACCGCCTCCTTGATGTACTCGAACCCCGGCCACCGTTCGCGGGCGTACTCGCCGAAGTTGAGAAACCGCAACCCGATGTGGTAGGTGTCGCCCTCCTTCAGGAGGTAGCCGTTCTTCTCTAGCGTGGTGAGGTGTTTGTGGGCGGTGCTCTTTGCGACGTCTAGCTCGTCGGCGACCTCGACGAGACGGGCACCGTCCAGGTCCCGGATCGTCTCCAGGATGTCGAGCGACGTCTGGGTCGTCTTCACGGTCGCGCTTCCCTGGTTCGTTCCCATGTGGTAGTGATCGGTGAACAGACACTTAAAAGTTCGGAGAATCCGAATACGGTCGACCACACGGGGGCACGCACTCCGAGTACGTATGTATCGATACGAATCCGCTCTCACATCCGTCGCTCCCGATTTTTATTCTATGGTAATTTCCACGAGTGTTGTACGTCCGTCCGATTCTCTCGCATCAACGAGTCGTGACGTATTCGGATAGCGTGATTTGAGTTCCGGCGGTAGAGATGCCACTCACGGTGAA
>JBDGSB010000019.1:0-361 GCA_042217765.1 Haloarculaceae archaeon
GTGGTGGACGTGTGGTCGGCCACGAGCGCTGGCGTTTCACCGACCCTGTTCGACGACTCGGTACCTCCACCGGACTCCTGTGCCGCACCCATGAAGCGCTTGACGAGTCGACGCCAGAGCAGATAAAACCACGTCCGGAAACGGCGGTGGTGTTCGCACGAGCGTTCGTATCGAACGGTCACGGCCGCGCCTCGAACGGTCGTCGAGAGAGCGACTGGCACCGTAGCGCCGGTCCTAATGTGTCTGCTCGGCGAACGCGCTCTCGCCGTCAGGCACGGGTCGAACCGCACGTCGACGCGCTGTCGATGTCGCGTCGCTGACGAGCGGACCGCAGGCGGCCGCTGCTCCGATATGCCTTTAC
>JBDGSB010000019.1:371-41192 GCA_042217765.1 Haloarculaceae archaeon
AGCGTCGGAACACTCGTCACTCACGGGAAGGCGGGGGTATGCGCTCGTATCTCTGTCAGAGTCGAGTACGTCGGGAGGTATCACGTCGCGCGCTCCGATATCCCTTTACGTTCCGGTCGAATACAGTCTCGCAATGATAGAGGCCACGAGCGCGGGAGCCATCCTCTTTCGCGACACCCGTGGCCGGCGGCAGTACCTGCTCCTCAAGAGCCGACCCGGCGACTGGGAATTTCCCAAAGGCGGCGTCGAGGGCAACGAGGAACTCCAGCAGACCGCCATCCGCGAGGTGCAAGAGGAGGCCGGAATCGAAGACTTCCGGCTGTTAGATGGCTTCCGCGAGGACTACGACTACGTCTTCGAGGCGAACGGCAACACCATCCACAAGACCGTCCATCTGTTCATCGCCAAATCGTTCGAGGCGAGCGCCGAACTGTCACACGAACACCGTGACCTGCAGTGGCGCGACTACGAACAGGCGGTCAACACCGTCACGCAGGACGGTCCCCGGGAGATACTCGAGAAAGCACACACGTTCATCGACGAACACGTCGACGACCCGTGACCGCGCCCGCCGTCGAGAACTTCGGGGGACGGCGATGACGACCGCGGCCCGCGCCGCCAGCGAGTTTCACTTCGAACTCCGGGTCTGTCAGTGGGCCGAGCGTCACTGGCCGCCCGCGGGCACGCTGGCCGACGACCGCGTCGCGCTGGTCGCCCGCCAGCTCGGGACGAAGCGTCGGCGCTGGGACACCGTCGTCGTCGAGTGCAACCGCGAGGCGCTGGCTCGCCGCGCCCGGTTCGGCCCCCGTGAACTCGATTCGGACCTCCTGCACGTCGTCCGTAACGCGCCCGCGGAGTGGGCGTGGTATCGCGACGCGTTACCGGACCCCGGCTATCCGTGGCGGTACGTCCGGGCGGCGGTCCACCGGGCCGACGACCGCGGCCTCGTCGAGACGCGCCGGCGCGGAAACCGCATTCAGTTGCGCCGGAAGTGGACCTACCCCGACTGGGTCGAGCGAATCGTCGCCGTCGAGAACAAACCGGACCTGGACGCCAGCGCCGCCCGCGACCTCCGGCCGCAGTTGGAACGCGACGTCGCGATGGGGCTGGCCGACGAGGTGTGGGTGGCGACGCGGGCGACCGGCGGCCGGGTCGAACCGGCCCTGCTAGAGGACGTTCCGGTCGAGGCCGGCATCCTGACCGTCGCGCCCGACGGCCTGACGGTCGACGTCGCGTGGCTTCCGGGTACACTCGATGTCGCCACGCCGGGGACGCGCATTCTCGACCGTCCCGACGGGACCGACGGCGACCTGTCGGCCGCCCGCTTCGAGTACGTCTCCGTGGCCGACAAGCGTGACAAGCGCCTCGAAATCGCCGAGCGGGCCTACGGACGGGGCTGGCGGTCCTACGTCGACTCGATGCGACCCGACTGTCGGCACTTCCAGCTCCGGGCGGACGAATCGGGCGCGTTGCCGTGGTGCGCCGCGAAGGAACGACACCCGACCGCCGTCGAGTGCGCGGGTTCGTGTCCGTCCTTCGAACCGGAGCCGCCCGCCTGGCGGACGATGGGCTGGCCGCTAGAGGGTGGGCCGGGCAAGGCGATACAGCGCCTGCTCTCGCGTCGCCGCCGGCAGGAGCGCCCGGATCTAGCGGAGTGAGCGGCAACGGCGTGCGGCGGGAGCGCTAGACTTCCTCGACGGTCAACTCCTCGCGGTCGACGGCCAGCCGGAACGTCGGAACGGTCTTTTTGACGCGCTCGACGACGCCCTTGTCGGTGAGCCGCCGCAACGCGGCGCGGACGTCGTCGACGGACGTTTCGACGCCAGCGTCCTCGACGGCGTGCAGTACGGCGACGACGCTGTCGGGCTCTTCGTCGGGGCCGGCCACCACCTCGATCACGGCGGCCTGCAGCGGCGTTGCCTGCACGCGCTGGTCGTCGTCGGCCACGTCGCCGTCGAGTCCGACCAGTTCGGCCGCCTCCGGCGTCGCACAGATGAGGCTGTCCTCGTTGCGGTAGTAGTACTCCGACAGCTCGGATTCGAGGAACTGGTGGACCTCGCTGCCGCTGTCCATGTCCCACAACTCCTGGAGTTCGCCGTTTTTCGTGGGCTGGAGACGGACGACGTCGGCGAGACGTTCGCAGGCCTCCTTCGAGAGAGTCATCGAACGGCGGTACGCCGAGCGGGTTATAAGCCCCTTGTGGACTCCCCGCGACTGAACGCCGGCCGGTGGCGATTCACGCCCGGCTGGTTCTAGTGGTGATTATCCTCCGAACGAATCCGGACCGGTGCTCGCGCGAGCGGCGTTGCCACGTCACTCCAAGCGCCGCGATAGCTGGGCGGCCGTCATGGCGAAACAGGTGCGGGTGTCGCCGGCGAGCATCTCCTCGGTCGCCCGGAAGTGAATCGGCTCGCCGGGTTCGAACCGAGCGTCGCCGAGGACGTGGCTGGGATCGCTCTCGTTCGCGCGGCCGACGATCAGCGCCGCTGGAATCTCCCACTTTCTCGTCCCGTCGTCGCCTTCGACGAACCGGCTCCGCGCGACTTCCCGATAGCCGTCCGCCTCGATCGGTCGGTTCGACATGACGAGCGCCCTGATCTCGCCGTGAACGTACCAGTAGACGACGCCGTCGCCATCACCGTCGTCGTCCTCGAAGAGCGCGTCGGGCAACTTCGGCACCGACTTCCGTCCCGCGGCCTCGACGGCGCTGGCGTCCAGTTCGGCGGGCCCCTCGCCGGGACCGTCGTCCGGCGGCGGGTGTCGCCACGCGACCGCGTCCTGACTGAGCGCCTGTTTCTCGTCCATCGCTTCAGCTATCGGCGTGCGAAAGCAAAATGCTGGCGACTGGTCGTCGAGGGGCTCCCCGTTCCATCAGGCTGAACTGTCTCGGCGACCTTGTTCCGGGGATGGCACTCGAGTTGGCGTTACTCGACGCGTCCTTCGAGGACGACGACGCGGCTCGGAATTTCCGACGCGAGTTCGACGCCGACGTCGTCCGGTACGCAGTCCGGGAGGGCGATCTGCCCCCGCTGGCGTCGGCGGCGGACGAATCGGGATACGACGGAGCGGTCATCACGGGTTCGGCCGCCTCGGTGTACTGGAACCGCGACTGGATCACGGCGCTGAAAGAGTGGGTCGCCGACGCCGCCACACGGGACGTCCCCCTGCTTGGCGTCTGTTTCGGCCACCAGTTGCTCGCGGACGCCCTCGGTGGCCGGGTGACCAGCATGGGCGAGTACGAACTGGGATACCACGTGATCCGCCACGACGGCGACTGTCGCCTGTTCGACGGCCTCGACGAGTGGTTCGTCGCGTTCACCGCCCACTCCGACGAGGTGGTCGGACTTCCCGACGGCGCGACGGCACACGCCCGCAATCCCTACTCCCTGCACGCCTTTTCGATGGACTCGACGTTCGGCGTCCAGTTTCACCCGGAGATGGACCTGGCGACGGCCCGGCGGCTGATGCGACACCGCGGCGTCGACGGCGAGCACATCCAGCGGATGCTCGAAGACGTCAGCGACGGCGCGCACAACGAGGCCGAAGACGCCAAGGTCGTCTTCGAGAACTTCGAGGCCGTCGTCGCCGGGTCCGAACCGGTGCGGTGAGAACGGGCGCGTGCGGTGACCAGGTGCGTACTGACTCCGGACGGGGAGGAATACGAGTCACGGACTACAGCGACGCCAGCGTCTCGGCCACGTCGTCCCAGTGGCTGCCCTTCCAGAAGTGCTGGCCGCAGTCGCGACACCGCCAGACCCGTTCGGTGTCGGGGTCGGGCGCGTACTCGGGGGTGGGTTCCGTCCGGTCGACGGCCTCGACGGGGCCGTTGCACGCGCCGCAGTAGCGCGGTTCGTCGTCGAGTTGCAGCACGAAGCCGCCGGCCGCCAGTTCCCGCAACTGGTCGCGGACGTCGCGAGCGGTCACGAGCACGCTCGCGTCCGCCGCCGCGGCCAGCGAGCGGTCCCGCGTGAGCAGCGTCCTGCCTTCCTCGTCGGCGAGCGCCGCGACGGCGTCGTCGTCCTCGACGCCGCGGTCTAAGGCGTAGGCGGCGTCGTAACCGCACATCCGGAGGTAGGTCGCGAGTTTGCCGAGCATGACGTCCAGCAGGAGTCGTTCGCCGGCCCGGTCGGGGGACTCGATCCGGTCGGCATTGCCGGTCCGGTCGGGTGAGTCCGTCCGTTCGTGTGCATTCGTCCGGTCGGACGCGTCGTCGGTCATTCGAGGAACTCCCGGACGCCGTCGGCGTCCCGCGCGTTCAGCACGTCGCTGGCCTCGGCCCAGCCTCGCCTGGCCGTGTGGACGCCGTAGCGGACGAGTTCGAAGTTCGCGGGCCGGTGGGCGTCGGTGTCGACGACGATGGTCGCGCCGGCTTCGATCGCGGTCCGGACCGCCTCGCCGTTCAGATCGAGGCGGCTCGGGTTGGCGTTGACCTCCAGGGCGGTGTCGTGGTCGGCGGCGACCGACGCGAGGCGTTCGACGTCGACGGTCATCCCCTCGCGGCTGTTGAGCAGGCGACCGGTCGGGTGACCGACGACGTCGACGTCCGGGTGTTTCGCGGCGGTCACCAGCCGGTCGGTCCCGTCGCCAGACAGCGAGGCGTGGGGCGAGGCGACGACGACGTCCAGTTGCGCCAGCACCGCGTCGCCGACCGAGATCGACCCGTCGGTGCCGACGTTGGCTTCGACGCCGGAGAACACCTCGATGGGGGCGTCCTCGGCCACCGACCGCACCTCCGCTAGCTGGTCTAGCAGGTCGTCGTCCGAGAGGCCGACGCCGCCGACCATGCCCGGCCCCGTCGCGTGGTCGCTGATGGCGAGGTAGTCGTGGCCGAACGCGGCGGCCCCAGCGACGAGATCCGCGATCGTGTCGTGGCCGTCGGACCACTCGGTGTGGGTGTGCAGATCGCCGCGAACGTCGTCGGTCGTCACCAGGTCGGGCAACTCGCCGGCCTCGGCGGCCTCGATCTCGCCGGTGTCCTCCCGGAGTTCCGGGGCCATCCACGGCAGGTCGAGCGCCGCGTACATCGACGCCTCGGTCTCGCCAGCGAGTCGTTCGCCCGCCCGCTGGTCGGCGTCGGAGTCGTCCACGTCGGAGACGTCGAAGACCCCGTACTCGTTCATCTTCAGCCCGCGGTCGATGGCGCGATTGCGCAACGCGACGTTGTGGTCCTTGCTGCCGGTGAAGTACTGCAGGGCGCTGCCGAACTCGTCGGGGGCGACGACCCGGAGGTCGACTCGAATGCCAGCCGATCGGACGCTGGCCTTGCTCGTGCCGGCCTCGATGACGGCGTCGGCGTCCGCCCAGTCGGTCAGAGCCGCGACGACGGTCTCGGGGTCGTCGCTGCCGACCAGCACGTCGACGTCGCCGATAGTCTCGCGCCAGCGACGCAACGACCCCGCGAGTTCGCAGGTCTCGACGGCGTCGACGTCGGCCAGATAGTCGCGGATGGCCTCCCCGCGCGGACGGGCGTCGCCGAGCAGTTCCCGCTCGGTCGCCCGTCGAGCGAACGCGACGTTGTCGAGGATGTTCTGCTCCGTCTTGGGGCCGAAGCCTTTCACCTCGCGTATCTTCCCTTCCTCCGCGGCCGCTTCGAGGTCGTCCAGGGTCTCGACGCCCAGCGCGTCGTACAGTTTCCCGACCGTCTTCGGACCGACGCCCTCGACGCTGGTCAGCCCCGCCATGTCGACGGGCAGTTGCTCGCGCAACTCGTCGAGTTCCTCGACGTGACCCGTCTCGACGAACTCGCGTATCTTCGCGGCGATGGCGTCGCCGACGCCCTCGACGTCTTCCAGGGAGTCGTCGTCGGCTGCCGCCATGTCCGCGACCGACCGCGACTGATTCCGGACGTTCTCGGCGGCCCGCCGGTAGGCGCGTGGCTTGTACTCGACGTCTCTGGCCTCGAGCAGGTCCGCGAACTCCTCTAACACGTCGGCGATCATGTCGTTGCTCGTCATCGTCGCCTCCGGTCGTTGCTCGTCATTGTCGGCCCCGCGTCCTGCTCGCGCCTTGACTGCTCTCGTCGTGGCCCAGCGCCTTCCGGAGGAACTGCATCCAGCGCTTGCGGTCGGCGGCCTCGTTGGCGTCGGCCTCCGCTTCGAGGTCGGTCGGGCCGAGGTTCTCCAGGGCGTTGAGCGCCCGGTCGATGCCGACGACGGCGTCGGCGAGTCGTTTGCCCTCCTCGTAGTCGACGTCGCCGGCCTCGAGTCGCTGTTTGCGCTGGAGGCGCTCGCGCCGGAGGTTCTTCTTCGCGCGTTCGACGCGCTCGCGCTCGCCCGGCGGAACGGTGTCGCGGCGCTTGATCTCGAAGACGAACTCCTGGAGGTCGACCGACTCGCCCTGAATCTCGATGTGGTCGGGGATGGACGCGCCCACGGTCGCGCCCTCCCGCTCGATGCGCTCCAGGAGTTGCTTGCGCTGGTACTCTTTCACGGCCGGCGCTTCGGCGTTCTCCCACTTCGCTCCTTCGCCGGCGACCACCGCCAGCGTCTTTGATACGCGGCACCAAGGAGCTAGAACGATGTCGAGTACGTCGGCCGAGAGTACGGTCGTCGATTTCGTCCGGGCCGACGGGACGTTGCAGTCGCTGTCGGTCGGTCCCGATCAGACGATACTGGCCGCCACCGACGACGCGGACATCGACCTCCGGTACGGCTGTCGAGAGGGCAAGTGCGTGAGCTGTACCGCGCGACTACTCGAAGGCGAGGTGGAGTACGTCACGCCACCGCGGGCGCTCGACGAGGACCAACGTGCGGCGGGATTCGTCCTGCTGTGTGTTGCACGCCCCGCGACCGACTGCGTCGTCGAAGTCGGCAAACACGTCCTCGCGGAGGCGTATCCGTCGCTCTGGCACAGCGAGCGCGGCGTCGAAGCTCGGGAGGTGCGCGACGTCGTCGAGGCCCGCAAGCAACTGGCCCAGGTGGAGGATGTCGACGTCGATGCCGACCACCTCGACCACCTGCGCGGTGCGATGGCCCAGTTTCCGAACCTCCACCGCGTCAACGAAGCCTATCACAGATTGCACGAGAAGTGAAGCCACGGACGCCCTCGCTGCTGTCCGAGACGTGACGCCGGGGGCGACCTGTCCTGCCTCTGCACGCACCTTTATTGTGCCTCGCGCCGTCGGTGGAAGTATGCGGGCTCAGACAATCGACTGCAAGACGTGTGGCGAAGGGTGCGCAGACGGCGTCACTGCCGAGGAGAAGAACCCGCCGGGGCAACTCATCCTCATGTGCGACCACAAGACGGTCACGTTCTCGCTAGACGACTACGGCGTGGACAACCTCCCGCCGGCGGAGGAACTCCCCGACGAGTGGGAGTACGTGACCGAAGAAGAGATTCGGAACGCCTGACCGCGAGCCAGCGGCGACGCCCCGTTCCGGTCGTCGGGAATTTTCATTCTTGCGCTGCTCGTTGACGATTCACAATCCCTTTCCCGAGTCCACCCGTACGGTCCGCCAATGTCGAACTGTGACGTGTGCGGCAAACAGGAGAACATGCCGTACCGGTGCCGTCACTGCGGCGGAACTTTCTGTGCGGAACACCGGCTCCCGGAGAACCACGATTGCCCGGGGCTGGACAACTGGGGGGATCCGGACGGCGTCTTCGACAGCGGGTTCGACGACAGCGTCCGAAACCGCGGCGGCGGTTCGCCGTCGGTGACCGACCGGCTCAAACGAACAGTGAGCGGGCTGACCGGTCCGGGCGGCCCGCTGGCGTACTTCCGGGGGAACATGACCTACGTCTTCCTCGGGCTGATGGTGGTGACGTTCCTGTTGCAGACCATCACTAGCCAGTTCCTCGACAGGGCCACCTACGAGGCGATATTCGTCCTCACGCCCCAGCACCCGCTGTACGTCTGGACCTGGTTCACGTCCATCTTCGCCCACGGCGGCCCCGGCCACCTGTTCGTCAACGCCATCGTCATCTTCTTCTTCGGACGCATCGTCGAGCAGTACGTCGGATCCAGGAAGTTCGCGGCGCTGTTTCTCGCCAGCGGCGCGCTGGCGGGGCTGGGACAGATCCTCATCCAGATCGTCCAGCACCACCCACAGGGCGTCATCGGTGCCAGCGGTGCCGGACTGGCCATCATGGGCGTGCTCACCGTGTTGAACCCGAATCTCCGGGTGTACATCTGGTTCATTCTGCCGGTCCCGATCTGGCTGGTAACTGCCTTCTACTTCGTCATCAGCATCGGCGGCGTGTTCGGCCTCCAGACCGGTTTCGGCGCGGGGAACGTCGCCGACGCCGCCCACCTCGTCGGCCTGCTCATCGGGCTGTGGTACGGCAATCGGGTCAAGGGTCGGCGGCGCGCACCGCAGCAACTTCAGATGGGAGCGGGCCGCGGACCGGGCGGTCCCGGCGGTCCGGGTCGCGGCCGAGGGCCGTTCTGATGCGTCCGGTCCGCCCCGAGTTCGTCCCCGACCCGTCGCTGTCGCGGGCCGAGATGGAGGCCATGCAACGGGACATCGCGGCGGCCGCACGGTTCGACGACGACCTGTCCTGTGATCCGGCGCAGGTGTGTTCGGACTCCGGTGCGACGGACGGCCAGACGCGGCTCGCGGACGTCGGGCGAGACGACAGCGAAACCGCAAGCGGTGGCGTTCCCGCCGACGCCGATCCGCCGACCGTCGCCGGCGTCGATCAGGCGTTCCTCGAGGACGACCGGGCCGTCAGTGCGATCGTCGTCCTGCGCGGCGGCGAGGTGGTCGAACGCGTTCACGCCGTCGTCGACACGGAGATACCCTACGTTCCGGGCCTGCTGAGTTTCCGGGAGGGCGGGGCCATCCTCGCGGCGTTCGAGCGCCTCGAAGCGACGCCGGAGGTGGCGTTCGTCGACGGCAGCGGCCGCATCCACTTCCGGGAGGCAGGGCTGGCGACTCACGTCGGCGTGACGCTCGACCTGCCGACCGTCGGCGTCGCCAAGAACCTGCTGTGTGGGACGCCGGCTGATCCCATCCCCGACGACGGCCTCGCGGCGGGCGAGCGCGTCGCCATCGAGAGCGACGCCGACGTGACCGCCCCGCCCGGGACGACCATCGGCTACGCAGTCCAGACCCGCCAGTACGACTCCGGCGGGCGACACGTCAATCCGCTGTACGTCAGCCCCGGACATCGCGTGTCCGCCACGACCGCCGCAACCCTCGTCGCGCAGTGTTCCGCGGGGTACAAGCTCCCCGAACCGACGCGGCTGGCCGACGCCTACGCCGACGAGGCCAAAGCGACGGTCGCTCGCGAGGGGTGAGCCTCTGGCGTCAGGTGCGGTCGATTCGGTGGACGGCCAGGAGCCCTACCGCGCTCACGACGAGACAGGCGCCGAAGGGAGCGTAGGCGACGGTGTAGCCGAAGTGTTGGGTAACGAACCCGACGTACGCTGGCCCGAGCGCACCGACGGCCGTGTATACGGTCTTGAGTGCTCCGAAGTCGGCCGCCATGCTTTCGTCAGGGAACGATCCCAGCACCGACGCCTGCATCACCGGCGGAAAGGCCCAGATACCCATCGCAAAGAGCACGACGCCGACACCGACGATCACAACCGAATTCGCAAGGAGAAAGACGACGGCGGCCACCGCCGTCACGAGGAGCATCCCGCTGGCCAAGGGAAGCCGTGGCAATCGGTCACCGAGATTGCCGGCAAGCGGTGAGACGACGATTCCAACGGTGTAGAACAGTGCGTATGCACCGCTCGCAGCGGCGAGTGAGAAGCCTTTCTCCGCGTGAAGAAACGACGGGAGAAAGTTCATGGCACCGAGCCAGGCGGAAGAGAAGAGACAGTACGATCCCGCGAGGACGAGCATCCGCCGGGTGGTGAACAGACGTCGAGCCGTTGAAACGACGTCGAGTTCGACTCGGGAGACGGTGTACGTCTCTCGGTTCCAGCGATGCAGCAAGAGCACGACGACGGCGAGACCGACGATGAGCGACCGCGTACGATATCCACAAGGCCGACAGGCCGATTCCCGCGCTCGACAGAGAGATAGATAACGAGTCAACGAGAGCCGGGAGTAGCGGCGGGAGAACCCCCCGTCCCAGAAAGATGAGGAAACCGCACCCCGCGAGGAGGGTCGCTTGCTGTCCGGAGTAGCCGGTGAAAAGACGTTCTCGCGGTGAACACGATTGGGAGGACGTCACACACCAATCGACTTACACACTCACGTACTTGAGGCTGCGTTTGACGGAGTATATCACTGCTTCTTCCGCCAGTGACACCATGGTGAGTATCCAGGGCTCCGCGAACGCCACTTCGGATAGGAATTAACTGACGGGCCGTCGACGGACGAGGTATGAAGACGTCCCTCGTCACCGGCTGCTCGTCGGGTATCGGCCACGCCACCGCGCTCGCGTTTTTGGACCGCGAGTGGACGGTCTACGCGACCGCCCGCGACGTCGACGACCTGCGGGACCTCGAAGACGCGGGCTGTGAGACGGCCGCTCTGGACGTGACCGACGGCCACCGGGTCGACGCCGTCGTCGACCGCGTGCTCGAAGAGACCGGACGCGTCGACTGCCTCGTCAACAACGCCGGCTACGGCCAGCTCGGGGCCGTCGAGGATGTCCCCGTCGATGTCGTCCACGACCAGTTCGACGTCAACGTTTACGGTCCGCATCGCCTGACGCGGGCGGTCCTGCCACACATGCGCGAGCGCGAGCGGGGAACCATCGTCAACGTCTCGAGCGTCGCGGGTCGCGTCTCGGTCCCGCTGATGGGGACCTACGCGGCCTCGAAGCACGCCCTGGAAGCGATGAGCGACGCGCTTCGGGGGGAGGTCGACGCCTACGGCGTCGACGTGGTGCTCGTCGAACCCGGGCCCGTCCGGACGAATTTCGGCGACCGTGCCACCGAGGCGATGGATCGCCTCGACCGTTCGGGGGCGTACGAGGACCTCTATCGCGTCCAGGCGGACCGGCAAATCCTCGGCGGTGGCGGCACGTTCGCGGTCGAACCGGAGGCGGTGGCCGCCGTCGTCGTCGACGCCGCCAGCGTCGCGAACCCGGATCCGCGCTACTCGGTCGGCGACGTCGCGAGGCTCGAACTGTTCGGCCGGTACCTGCCCGACCGCTGGCGGGACGCAGCCATCGACCTGGCACGGTGGGTGCTGACCTGAAGGGGGCGGTCACGGCGCAGACGGCCCGGTCAGCCTTCGAGACAGGCCGCCACGACGGCCAGGAACTGCTCGCCGCGCACCTCGTCGGCGAACAGCGGCACGCGGCGCACGTCGTGGCCGCGAAACACCTCCTGAGACCGCTGGATTGCGGTTTGCTGGACGTTCCAGCGGCGGCTGCAGAACTCGCAGTCGTCGACGTTCGGCGAGACGAACCACTCGGCGTCGACGTCGGCGACGTCCGCCAGGTCCTCCATGACGCGGTTGACGACGACGGTACCCACGGGCACCTCGAACTCGTCGAGTCGGTCGAGCAGTCGCCGTGACTCCATGACGCTCAGTTCCTCCGGGACCATGACGACCCTGAAGTCGGTCCGCGTCGGGTCCCGAAGCACCGCCCGGAGTCGCTCGATACGGGCCCGGAGGTCCTGCAAGTCGTCGAGGTCGGCCTCGGCGACGGCGTCGTCCTCGTCGCCGCCGAACAGTCCGGTGAAACTGTCGACCAGGCCGTCGATGCGCTGGCGGAAGGTCAGCAGGCGGCCGACCATCGAGTCCATCACCTCCGGGAGTTCGAGCAGCCGCAGGGTGTGGCCCGTCGGCGCGGTGTCGACGACGACCCGCTCGAACCGCTCGTCGTCCATGTACTGCAACAAAAGGCGCATCGCGGCCGCCTCGTCGGCTCCTGGCATCGACCCCGCCAGCGGGTCAGCGACGTTCTCGCCGAGCATCTCCTCCAGGCCACCGAGGCCGCCGCCGACCCCGAGTGGCCCCTCGCCCATCGCGGCCTCGGGGTCGATCTCGGCGGCGTACAGCGGCACGTCCTCGCGGATGCGTCCGGGTTCCGGCGGGACGTCGGTTTCGAGCGTGTCCGACAGCGAGTGTGCCGGGTCGGTCGACACGACGAGCGTCGCGGTGCCGTCGCGGGCGCTGGCCAGCGCCGTCGCCGCGGCCATCGTCGTCTTGCCGACGCCCCCCTTGCCCCCGTAGAGGACGTACTCGGGCGCGTCGACGCCGTCCGGAACGGCGTCGTCGTCGAGGTCGGCGACCGCCTCGACGTCTATCTCCGTCATGGCACCTTCTGGGCGCTCGCGTGGTGTATACCCGTCGGTCGAGAGTGGAGAGCACCAAAAAACGGAATCCGGAGGGGTCAGGACCGCGAGGACCGCGCTTCCCGGACGTCTGCGCCGTCCCGGAGTTTGTCTTCACAGTACGGACAGACCCGCGGGCCGTTGTGCCCTTCCGGCGTGAACACTCGCACGTACGCCTCGGTAACGAACGAACCGCAATTCTGACACTCCGGCATCCTTTGGATGGCTGGCAGTAACGCGTAAATACTTTCCGTAAGGCCGCATTTGTTGCCGGGATTACGGCGTGTTCCTGCCGTTCCAGAAGGCAGTTCGCTTCCTGGCGAGGAATTCGGGGGCCATCCGGACCAGTTCCTCGCGCGTGTCGGGCGGCAGATACGCCCAGACGCTGTGGCGCGCCTCGGGCGTGTAGCGGCGGCCGACCAGCGCGCGGACGCCGACCTCGTCGGTGCCGCGGATGACCCGGCCGATGGCCTGCCTGGCGCGGCGTACTGCGGGAACGGTCAGGGCGTACTCGAAGGCGACGTCCTCGCCGAAGGCGTCCGCGTAGGCGCGCCGGACCGCTCGCACGCGCGGCGATCCGACGTTCACGAGGGGGATCCCGACCACCGCGGCCGCGTTGAGTTTGTCGCCGTCGTAGTCGACGCCCTCCGTGAGCGTCCCCCTGGCGCTGGTGACCAGCACCTTGCCCTCGCCGTCGAAAAAGCGCCGCTTCAGGCGCTCGGTCGCCTCGTTGCTCGAACTCTCGTCGACCAGGACCGGCTTGTCGACCGCGCCGTCGAGGTACGCCCCCGCCCAGCGGGCCTCCCGGTAGTTCGGCATCGCCACGAGGACGTTGCCGGGGTTGCGCGCCAGTTCCCGGAGCACCTGGGCGTACTCGTCGCGGACGGCGTTCCACTCGGAACCTAGCGGCTCCATCCGCGTCGGGTCGCCGCGGTTGCGCGCCGTGAACGGCGTCGCGTCGACGACCCAGCTCGCACGGTTCTCCGGCGGGAACGACAGCCCGTAACTGCGGGTAACGACCGGTTTGCCGGACGCGTCCCCGGCGTCCTCCCGAAGCGCCCGCAGGCCCGCGACCTCGGCGAACACGTCCAGGGGGGCAAGCGTCGCGCTCATCAGAACGCCGCCGCCGAGTTCGTCGAACGCCCGGCCCAGCGCGTCGCCGGGCATACAGTCGAACAGCACCAGCCCGGCCGTGTAGACCCGTTCGTATCGGCCGTCGGCCGCCCGTTCGTCCTTCGGCGCGTGTTCGAGTTCGACCTCGCGGAGGTAGCTGGCGTGGTCGCGCTCCCACCACCGCTCCATGATGGCACCCACCGCCGCACAGACCGGCGTGCGCGCCAGCCCGAGGTCGTCGACGACGTCCTCGACGGCCGCCCCGATGGCCCCCAGCGACCGCCAGAGGCTCCCGTCGTAGCCCTCCGCTTCTGCCCACGCGGTCAGCTCGTCCGTCTCGACGGTCTCGGGGTCCCGCAGCGGAACCTCCAGGGTCCGCTCGGGCAGGCCCGTGGCCGGGTCGCCGGCGCGCCACTCGCGGCCGAACTCCGAATCGAGGTGCGAGGCGACGCGGTCGTCGAGCCACTCGAGTACGTCGTGGTAGTAGTCGCGGGCGCGTTCGATCGCCTCTAGGGGCACGTCGTGGCCCGCCAGCCGGTCGCGGACCTGTTTCTCGTGGTCGTCGGACTGGCGGGCGCGCTCTAGCAGCGTCGCACAGTCGTTGCGCGCACGCACGAGCGTCGACCGACCGACGCGGTCGGACAGCAGGTCGCGCACGCGTTCCTCTAGCCGGTGGGCCTCGTCCACCACGACGAAGGTCCGGTCGTCCAGGATGGGCTCTAGCAGGGGCCGCGAGTCGGGGTCGAACAGGTGGTTGTAGTTGCCCACCACGACGTCGGCGTTCTCTAGCAGCACGCTCATGACGCGGTGGGGACAGGTCCCCCGCTCGACGGCCGCGGGCAGGTACTCCGCGGGCGTGACGACGGCGTTCTCGCCGGCGGCGAAGTCGACCGGCGATCCGCGGTTGCGGGCGTACCAGTCGGCCTCGAAGGGGCAGTACAGCGGCGGATCGTCGCCCTCGACCATCGACTCGGGCGCGGTGGGCTGGCTGCGCGGATACGGCGACTCGGCTCCGGCGGTCTCTAGCCCCCCCGACAGCGTCCGGTAGGTGTCCGCGTCCAGGCGCGCCTCGCGCACGAGGTCGCCCGCCAACCGCGGGTCCCACCACTGGTCCTCGCCGGTGGCCCCGCCGCCCAGCGCCGCCTCCGCGACGGCCCCTTCGCTATCGCTCCCCTCGGCCTCGACCAGCGCCGCCGTGTCCTCGCGCAGGTCCTCACACCGGTCGTGGGTGCTCGCGTCGTCGGGGAACACGTCCTCGCGACCGTACGGACAGAGGTCCCGCTTGCCCGTCAGCGAGACGCCCCGCAACGGCTCGGCCAGCCGCGCGTTCATCGCCCGCAGGTCCGCGACGAACTGCTGGCGCTGCTGTTTGACCGGCGTGACCACGACGACGGTCTCGTAGTAGTCCGTCTCGCGAACCAGCGTCGCGCCGGCGGTCAGCGCGGCCATCGTCTTGCCCGTCCCGCAGGGGCCCTCCATCGCCAGGTAGCCCTTCGCGCGGCCGACCTCGATGGCCGACTCGACGGCGTCGGCCTGGTTCCCGTAGGGCTCCTCGAACGCGAAGTACTGCCGCCAGTCGACGTCGTCGGTTCGTTCCGATTCGCCGCTCATCTACCGACCGTTAGCGCGGCCCCGGATTTCAACTCCCGGAATTCACGTCGTCGGTGGCCGGGAACGCCGCCGTCACGATTGCCGATCACCCACCTTCAAGGCGTCCTGGTCCGGCAGGTCGTACATGTCCGTCGCAACGACCGTCTCGTACGTGATCCACCTCCTGTTCGCCGGACTGTGGGCGGGCAGCGTCCTGTTCGTCGCCTACGCCGTGTTGCCGATGGCGCGGGCGGGCGAGGTCAACGCCGGACCGCTGGCGACCGTCGCGGGCAAACTCCGGACCGTCTCGCGGACCAGCGCCGTCCTCCTGTTGCTCACCGGCGCCCACCTCGCGGCCGCCACCTACTCCGTCGCGGACCTGACCGGGTCGACCGTGGGCTACCTCGTCGTCGCGATGATCGTCCTCTGGCTGGTCATGATGGGACTGGTCGAGGCGGGCGCGGGCAAACTCACCGACGGCGCGAACGAGAAGAAAGTGCGCGAGCCGGCGAAGGCGGCGACGCCGCTGTTGCAGGCGGCGGCCGTCGTCGCGCTGTTGCTGCTGGTCGACGCCGGGCTGCTGGCCGGCGGGATCTGATGACCGGTGCCCGATCGGCAATCGACCGTTCGAACGGAGCCCAATCCTCTTAGGTACTACGCACTGTAGTACCGCGTATGAGTACCGACGACGTGGACACCGACGTCGAGACGACCCGGATCACGCGGAAGGGACAGGTCACCATCCCGAAGGACCTCCGCGAGGAGTTTGGCCTCGAAGAAGGCGACGAGGTTTGCTGGGAGCGAACCGACGACGGGATCAGAATCAGGAAGGCGACCCAGTCGACCGGTCGGGGACTGCTCGTCGACGACGGGATTTCCGAGGCCAAACGCGAGGAGATGGCCGAGGAGATGGAAGCCGAGATTCGCCGCCAGCGCCGGACTGAGTGGCAACCGGAATGACGCGCTACACCGTCGACGGCGTGGCCATGGCGCGGTAGCTCGTCGATCGGCTTCCGACGAGTGCCGACGAGATTTTCGAGCGAGCCGAACGGAGTGTCGACGTGATCGAGGCGCCGACCGTCGCCATCAGCGAGGCCATCTGGACGGCGGTCAACAAAGACGCTATCGCCGGCGTCGAGGTCGACACGACGGCGAACGCGGTGCTACGTGGACTAGTGAACGACGGGCCGGTACAGGTTGCACCGACCGACGAGCACGACCTGGCGGTGTACGGGAGTCTCGTCGACCACCACACGTTGCACGACGCGCTCGTGATCGCCAACCACCGAGTCCGGGGGACGGACGCCATCGTGACGAACGACGAGGCGTTCGCGGGCGAAGACACCGTTTTGGATTGACACCGCGTTTCGATTTCGACGCGTTCTGCGAGCGAGTCGTCCGTGGCGAATCGGTCACGCGGCCGCGTCCTCGGTGGCCGCTCCGTCGACGTCCGGTCCGTCTTTACCCGGCGCGTCGAGGACGATGGAGACGACCGCGCCGCCGTCGGGACGGTCGCCGAAGTCGAGCCGTCCCCCCGACTTCTCGACGACCCAGTAGGCCAGCCACAGGCCGATGCCCGACCCGTGTTCGAGGTCCGTTTCCTCCTGGTCGCCGAAGATTTCCTGCTCGTACTCGGGGATTCCGGGGCCGTCGTCGAGGACGCTTATCGTGATCGCGTCGCCGTCGGTGGTGGCGACCACCTCGACCGTCGGTTCGGGGCTGTCGTTGTGCTCGAAGGCGTTCTCGACGACGTTGTCGATGGCGTAGTCGAGTGACCCGATGGCGCGGGCGGGCAACGACTCCGGGATGGCCGTCCGGACCGTGACGTCGGGGTACTCCTCGGCGAGCGAGTCGACGGCGTCCCGGACCAGCGGGGCGACGTCGATCGTGACGACGCCCTCCTCGGCGCTCTCCATGGCGTCCTCGATCTTCCGGGCCTTCCTGCCGTGTTCGAGCAGACCCCGCCCCATCGAGACGATCTTGTCGACGGCCATCTCCTCCTGGGCCGCCTCGTCGAACTCCGGGATCATCTCGGCGTAGTTGATGATGACGCCCATGTCGTTCTGGAGGTTGTGCCGCAGCACGCGGTTGAGGACGCCGAGTCGCTGCTCGCGTTCGCGGATGGCCTCCTCGCGTCGCTTGAGGCCCGTCGACATCTCGTTGAACCCGGCGCTGATCTTCTCCCACTCCTCGGCGGCCGCCAGCGAGAGGTCGTACGCGAAGTTCCCCGCCTGGAGTTCCGTGAAGCCCGCAAGCAGTCGCTCGGTCTGGCTGAGGTTGGTCCGGTACTCCCAGACGCCCAGCGCGACGACCGCCCCGAGCATGAGCAACAACCCGACCCCCTGACCGAGTGCCAGGTCCATCAGGCGAGCGTTCAGCGTCGCCCGGTCGCGCTTCACGACGACGTCCCACCCCGTCGACGGGACCGTCGCCAGCCCGGTGACGTTCTCCTCGAAGGTCTTCTCGGGCGGCAACAGGGCGACGCGCGTGCCGTTTATCACGTCGTAGACCGCCACGCTCTGGGCGGACGTCTTCAGCGTCCGAGTCGGCGTGAAGTACTGCCCGAAGTTGACGTAGATGGCCCCGACGAGGACGCCGTCGACCGTCCGGTTGGTGTCCAGGGTGCGCGCGAGACCGACCGGCGTGGCGACCTTGACGAGGAATCGTTGCGAGACGTTGCCGCCGGGCGTCTCGATCACCTCCGGTTCGCTCGTCGTTACCCGGCCCTGTAGCGCCTGCCGGACGTACGGGCGGTCGCTGACGTTCTTGCCGATGGCCTTCCGTCTCGCGGCTTCGTTCAGTTTGCCCCGGAAGTCGACGATGGTGCCGTTGGGCGCGATGGCCTGCCCGGCGAAAAAGCGCGTCCGGTCGACCAGCAACGGCAGGTACGTTTCGGAGTCATCGAAGTCCGAGACCTGGTTCTGGGAGAACTCGCGCAGTTCGTTCTCGCGAGTCTGGACGACGGCGTCGATCTGCCGGGCGGTCAGGTTGGCCGTCTCCCGGGTGTTCCGTCGCTCCTCGGTGACCGTCCGTTGCATGAACAGGCCGACGCTCCCGAGAACGACCACGCTCAGGACGATCATCACCAGCAACAGCGCGATGGCGAACTTCGTCCTGAGCTTCATGGCCCACCGTTTGTGTCGACGGCACAATAACACTCCCGGTGGATCGGCCAATCGCGTTCGAGTTCCGGTCGACCGTGGTTGCACCCCTCCGACGGTCCCGACCCGTCAGAGGACTTTTGCCGTTACCGGGCGACGTTCGTAGTGCGATGGTGTTCAAGAAAATCACGCTCGTCGGCACGAGTAACGAGAGCTTCGACGAGGCGGTCGACGACGCGGTCGACCGCGCGGAGGAAACGCTCGACAACGTCTACTGGGTCGAAGTCGAAGAGTTCGGCGTCGAACTCGCCAGTGTCGAGGGCCGCGAGTACCAGGCCGAGGTCGAGGTCGCCTTCGAGCTCGAACAACCGCAGTGACGGCGGCGACGCCCGGAGTCCGGATCGCGACGCCCGTCAGGTCCGGAAGCTCTCGCCGCACCCGCACTCGCTGACGACGTTGGGATTCTGTACGTCGAATCCGGCTCCTTGCAGGCCGCCCTCGAAGTCCAGGACCGAGCCGCCGACGTAGTCGAGGCTGGCGGGATCGACGAACACGCGCAGGCCGTGGCGTTCGAACACCTCGTCGTCGCGTTCGGGTTCGTGTTCGAACCGCATGCCGTAGGAGAGGCCGGCACAGCCGCCCTGCTGGACGTACAGCCGTAGGCCGGCGACGTCGGTGTCCATGTCCTCGCCGTCGAGCAGGGACAGCGCCTCCTCGGCGGCCGCTTCGGTCACCTGTATCTCGGTGTCGTCCGGGTCGGGCGAGACCCCCTCTGCGGTGCCACTCATACGAGGTGGATCGGGCCGGACAGGGTTAACGTTGGCGGCGACGGACGCTCTCGGCGTGGGCCTCTAGCCCTTCGGCCTCGGCCAGCGTCGTAATCGTGTCGGCCAGGTCCTCTAGTGCCGCTCTATCGAGGCGCTGGACGGTCGTCGACCGGAGGAAGGTGTCGACCGAGAGGCCGCCGACGACGCGGGCCCCGCCGCCGGTCGGAAGCACGTGGTTCGGGCCGGCAGCGTAGTCGCCCGCCGCTACCGGGCTGTACGGCCCGAGAAACGCGCTGCCGGCGCTGGGGATTCGGTCGAGGATGGCCTCGTCGTCGGCGGCCTGGATCGAGAGGTGTTCGGCGGCGTACGCCTCGGCGAACAGCACCGACTCGCTCGTCGACCGCGCGAGGAACACGCCGCTGGCGTCGTTGGCCAGCGCCTCGCGGACGATCGCCTCGCGCTCGCGCCCCTCGGCCTGGCGGTCGACCTCCGCGGCGATGGCCTCGGCGGTCGCCTCGTCGTCGGTGACCGCCACGACGGACGCGTTCGGGTCGTGTTCGGCCTGTGCCACGAGGTCGGCGGCGACGAACGCCGGGTCGGCGGTCTCGTCGGCGACGACGAGAATCTCGCTCGGACCGGCCAGGAAGTCGATGTCGACGGTGCCGCGCACCTGGGCCTTCGCGGCCGTGACCCAGCGGTTGCCCGGCCCGACGACCTTCTCGACCGCGCCGACCGATTCGGTGCCGTACGCCAGCGCGGCGATGGCCTGTGCGCCGCCGACCTGGTAGACGGCGTCGGCCCCCGCGACGTGGAGTGCCGCCAGCGTCGCGGGGTTCAACTCCTCGGCCGGCGGCGTCGCGACGGCGACGTGCTCGACGCCCGCGACCTTCGCGGGGACGACGCCCATCAGCGCGCTCGAAGGATAGGCGGCGGTCCCGCCGGGGGCGTAGACGCCCACGCGCTCGATGGGCCGGAATCGGCGACCGAGTTCCCGACCGTCGAAGTCCGCCCGCCAGTCGTCGGGCACCTGTCGTTCGTGAAAGGCCCGTACGTTCTCGGCGGCGGTCTCGATGGCGTCGTACACCTCGTCGTCGACCTCGTCGGCCGCCCGCTCGGCGCGGTCGGTCACCTCGACGGTGCCAATCTCGACGTCGTCGAGGTCCCGTGCCAGGTCCCGGAGGGCGGCGTCGCCCTCCGTCCGGACGCGCTCGACGATGTCTGCGACGTCGTCTCGCACCGCGTCGACGCCGGCGTCGCGCTCGAAGAGACGCCGGCGCTCTGCCGGATCGAGGTCCGCGACAGCTCGTACGTTCATGTCTCCACGCAGTCGGTCCGGCCCAATACGGTTTGCCATCGACGGCGCGTGTGTGATCGGGCGCTCGCCCGGGCGAGGCTCGCCATCGCCGGCTGTCGTTTGCCCGTCATCGCCGGCTGTAGTAGTACCACACGCCAACGACGACGAGCACGAAGACGCCGCCGAGGAAGAAGGCAACGGCGGGATCGAGCGGCGGCTGCTGGACGGTCTTGTGGACGGTCACCGTCACGGGTTCGCTGGCGGCGTCGAAGGTGGCGTTGGCCTTGCCGGCGCTGACCGCCGGTGCCTTCGAACCCGACGCGGCCGCGGCCTCCGTGGCCGTCTTCGCCCCGCCGGCGGCCGCGTCACCGCCGCCACCGGACTGACGGGAGGTGAGCTGGTAGCCGCCCGACGCCGAATTTGGACCGAATCGGTCGAGCAGGTACCGAACCAGCCCACTCGCGGCGGCCAGCAGGACCACGGCACCGAGCGCGCGCTTGAGAAAGTCCACGAGACGCGACCGCTCGCGCTGGTCGCCGGCGAACAGCACGACTGCGCGGCTGGCCGGCCCGTAGACGGTCATCTCGTTGCCCTTCTCGGAGTAGCCGGTTCCGGCCGGTTCGATGAGGTCGGCCTCCGTTAACCGTTCGAGGTGGTAGTGGACGTTCTGCAGCGAGGTGCCGACCTCCTCGCGCAACTCCGGGGGCGTCCGCGGCCGTTCGTACAGCGCCTGCAGGATTGCACGCGACGTCTCCGAGGACAGCGCCGACAGCGCTTCGCCGGTCGCGTCGTCGTCGAGGTCGAGCACGCGCGCCTCGCCGGGCGTGGTCTCTGGCTCGCCGCGCAATGGCAGCAGTCGACCCATCGGACTCGTGTAGTCGGTCCGGAAAGAAGGTCTTTCCCATGGCTCAAAGACCTCTTTGATCGTCGCTGACGGTCCGTGCGTGGCTGTGGCACAACGGGTACGATACGATCCGCGACCGGCGTCGACAGTCCATTGCTCGCCCCAGTCGTAGCGTCCGTCACTCGCCCCAGTAGTAGCGCGGCCCCAGGACCGCGTAGGCGACGGCGGCGACCAGCAGCACGCGCGGGAAGATGCGGGCGAACGCGTACGGAGCGACGATGGCTCCGACCTGGACGACGCCCATGACCGTCGCGTCGCGGGCGCGGAGTTTGGGCAGCGGGAACGGCGCGACCATCGCCACGGAGACAAGCAGGCTCAGCGCAAGCAGGCCGGCGGGGACCGTCAGCCCCGAGAGGTACGCGCTCACGAGGATCGTCGCCGCCAGCGTGTTCTGGATGCCGGGTCGGTGCTCGTCCTCGCCGACGTAGACCGTGTAGAAGGCCGTCCGGACGATAGAGAGGACGACGAACAGCGCCGCGACGACCAGTCCCACGGCGACGCGCCAGGACGCGGCCGAGAACGGCCCGCCCCAGGCGTTCGCGACCGCGAAGTACAGAAACAGCGCGGGCGTCGCGCCGAAGGAGACGATATCGGAGATGGAGTCCAAAAGCGGCCCGACCTCGCTGTTGCCGAACCGGCGGGCGGTGATGCCGTCCAGCGCGTCGGCGATGGCCGCCAGCAACACCAGTCGTGCCGCCAGCGCGGGCGCGAACGTCGCGACGACGGCGGCGACGAACCCGAGACCGGCGTTCACCAGCGTCACCGCGTCGGCCGTCCCGAGTCGTTCCCGTACCCGCAAGCTCATACCAGCCACCTCGCACAGGGGGCTCATGAAGGACCCGAAACCGAGTCGATGCCTCGCGGGGAGCGTCCCGCGACGTCACGCGGACTCACGCGACGGTCGCGTACGAGGAGCGCTCACGGACGCCGTCACTCGCTGGCCTTCTCCCGTTCGACCCGGCGGACGTGGACGGCCGTCACGGCGCTGCCGGTGAGCAACAGGAGCAACTGCCAGCCCGAGCGGACGACCGGGAACACGCGCTCGATGATTTTCGGTTCCGATTCGCCGCCGCCACCGCCACCGCCACCGACGTCGACGAGCGGCCCCGTCTCTTTCCCCTTCGTCGGGTTCACGCCCGTGCTCACGTGGACCTGCTTGGAGGTTCCGAAGCTCTTTGCGTGGACGGTGCCCGTCCTGGGATTCACGTCGACGAACGTCTGGACGATGCCGCGGGTGTTGGAAATCTCGATCTTGCCCGTGATCCGGTAGAACTGGTCGTGTATCGGCCACAGCGGGTTCGCGCCGCCGGTGAACAGGTCCAGGCCGATCCCGGCGACCGTCAGCGACAGCAGGCTCACCCACGCGATGCGGACGCCCCGGTCGCCCCAGCGCGACCGGATCGCCGAATCCGAGCGATACTGGGTGTCAGCGAGCAACAGGACTGCCAGAAGCGCCGGAAACACGAGTGTGTGCCCGACCGTCCGGTGGCCGGCCGTGAAGAACAGCCCGACGAACGCGTCGAGATCCGGCACTGCAGTGGCGGCGAACACGACCAGCGCCGCCCGCCGATCGAAGTCGCTGGCCAAAAGCGGGGCCGCGATGAGTCCGCCGAACGCGACGTGCACCAGCGTCGACGGCATACTCCCCCCTGCGGAGCGAGTGGAATTGAGCTTTGTGGTGCGGTCACACGTCCCGGTCGATGACGAAGCGGGAGAACTCCGCGAGTTGATCGGCGTTGTCCTCGGCGAGGTCGACCGCGTCGAGATGCTCGCGAGCGCTCGCGGCCAGTTCCCGCGCTCGTCGCCTCGCGTAGTCGACGCTGTCGGTCTCCTGCATGATGTCGATCGCTTCGAGGATCTCCTCGTCGGTGTTGTCGTCGGCCCACAGGATCTCCTCTAAGCGCGCGACGTCCTCGGGAGACGCGTTCTCGGCGGCGTGGACCACCATGAGCGTCTTCTTGCCCTCGCGGACGTCGTTGCCGAAGGCCTTGCCGAAGTCGCCGGCCCGATCGAGGGTGTGCTCGACGTCGAGGATGTCGTCGCCGATCTGGAACGCGACGCTCATGTCCTCGGCGTACCGGGCGAGTCGCCGCTCGGTCTCGTCGCCCTGGCCGGTCACGATGGCGGCCAGCCGCGCGACGATGCGGCCGAGACAGCCGGTCTTGCAGGCGGTCATCTCGTAGTATTGCTCCTCGGTGACCGTGATTTCGCGGGCGTTGTGCCAGCAGATGTCCATCCCCTGTCCGAGGTGCGTCCGGTTGAGTTCGGCCATCAGCATCTCGTAGGCGTCGAGTCGCGTTCCCGCGTCGAGGTCCGCGGGATTGCGCGTGATGACTTTCAGCGGCAGGAAGTACATGGCGTTGCCTGCGTTCAGCGCGATGTCGACCCCGTGCTGGAGGTGGACGGCGTCCTCGCCGCGACGCATCGTCGCCTGGTCCTCGACGTCGTCGACCACGATGGTTCCGTTGTGCAAGATCTCGGGAATGCAGGCGTACGGAAGGTACTCCTCGGGGTCCTCGTCGAACCCCTCGACCAGCAGCAGAAAGACGACCGCGCGCCAGCGTTTGCCGCCGCGGTCGAGCAGGTCCCACAGCGGGTCCGACAGCGCGTGCTGGAGCGCGTCGGCGTCGTACCGGTAGCTCGGCTCGCCGAAGAAGTCCGCCAGGTACGCTTCGTCGACCGTCCGCGGCAGGATGCGTTCTATCGCCTCGTCGACGACCGGTCGCCACTCCGCGAGCACGTCCTGCATACGCGATGGCTCGGTGGGCGGTGACAAAAAGACTCCCATAGTCGGTGCGTTTTTCCTCGCCCCCGGTAATCCACGCGTATGGACGAGGATGTCGCCAGCGACGCCAGGATCGGGGTCGTCGGGAACGACGTCGACGCCGTCGTGGCGGCAGTGACGAACGCCGGTGCGAGCGCGACGGCCGTCGAAACCGACGGCGAGCGGGCAACGGCCGAATCCGTGGCCGACGTCGTGGCCGAATCCCCCGACGCGTTCGTCGCCGTCGGCGAACCGGCGTTGCTCGCGCTCGCGCGAACCGTTCCCGACGCGCCCGTCCTGGCGATAGACGCCGGCCGCGGCGTCAGGTCGGTGCCCGACGCGGCGGTGGCGTCGGCCGTCGAGCGACTGCTCGCCGGTGACTGGGCGACCGATCGACACCCCATCGTCGCGGTCGCCGTCGGCGACGAGCGCGTCGGCCGTGCCGTCACCGACCTGACGCTGGTCACCGAACGGGCGGCACACATCTCCGAATACACGATTTCCCACGCCGACGACCGCGTCGCACAGATCAGGGCCGACGGCGTCGTGATCGCCACGCCGGCCGGCAGTCCGAACTACGCCAGGGCCGCTGGCGGTCCCGTCATCGCGCCCGGAACCGACGTCGGCGTCGCGGTCCCGATCGCACCGTTCGTCACCGATCCCGATCACTGGGTGCTCCCGCTGTCGGACATCCGCGTCGGCGTCGACCGGGACACCGCCGGCGTCGAACTGCTCCTCGACGACCGCTCGTGTGCCTCCGTCGAACCGGGCCGACCAGTGACCACCGCCGTCGCAGGTCACGTCGAGACGGTCGTCCTCCCCGAGGGAACGTCCCCCTATGGACGCCGCTAGCCGTCTTCGGTGATCGGATGCTCCCGATCTGTCATCGTCGATTGGAAAAACTCTAATGGGACACGTTCCCAGTGACGACTATGACGCTGTATAACCTGTTCGGGCCGCTGGACGCGTTGCTCGCAGGCCCCATCGAGTACGTCCTTCTCGTGCTCGTCGTCATCAACATGGCGACGCGGGCGATCGAGCACCGGACCCAGGTCGAACAGTACGAGTCCGACGGTGCCGACGCCATCGAACGCCATCCGGCGCGCGTCGCGACCAACGTGTTGCTCGTGCTGGGGGCGTTTTACTTCCTGACGCTCAATCACCACCCCGGAATGGTCACGTCAGTGCTAGTGCTCGGACTCGTCATCACCGATTTCTTCGAGTTCGAGTCCCGAAAGGTCGAAGCGCGCCGCGAGATCGACCTCGACAGGCCGAAAGCCGCCCTCGGCGCGTCCGTTCTCGTCCTTGCGTACGTCAGCTACATTAGCCTGTTCTTCCTCGTGAAGGGCATCTGGAACATGGTCATCTGAAAACTGCCGACAATTGGAACGGGTCGCCATCGAACTCACCGGCGAGTTCCTCTTCGAATCGGTCGCGTTGATCAGTCCCAGAACGACTGCGTGCGTGCGTACTGGCGCTCCTGTGCGAGGATGTCGCGATAGAAGTCCTCCTCGTCCTCGCGAAGCTTGTTGATGATACGGGCGGCGTTGTGCGGGCCGACACCGCGGGCGGCCAGCGCGACGACCGCGTGTTTGCCGTGGCTCTGGACGAGGCTGGCCGCCCGGTACGCGCGTTCGGTCCGTTTCTCTTGCTCGTCGTCCCTGTCGTTCGCGCGAACGGCCGCGACCACCTCGTCGGCCCAGGGGTTGAGCGCGGCGACGCGAGTCGATCCACATTCGGGACACTCCGGTTGCTCGCTGACACGGCGCACTTTCCGTTTGGTCTCCCAGTCTTTGCAGTGCAGACACAGCAGGATGACGCGGTCGTTCTGGATGCGCTCTTTGACCGTCCGGATGACGCTGGCGTCGGCGTTCTCCGGGCTCAGCAGTTCCCGGCCGGACGAGCGGCCGCCGGTGCCGACCGGCGTGAGTTCGCCGACCACCTCGACGTCGAGGTCGCCTCCCTGAATCGCTTCGAGGACGGCCGCGGCGTCGTCGACGGCCAGTTCCTCGTGTAGCACCTCGCGGACGGCCTCGTCGTAAACTGGCGTGTCCTCCAGGGCGTCGAGCAGGCGGTCGCGGCCGAAGCGGGCGCTTCCCCGGCCGCGCCAGCGCTTGAGCGCGCCGAACTTCGTGGCGACCTGCGCGAGCTTGAACTTCAGCGCGTCGGCGTTTTTCAGGCTCAACTCGATGAGGGCGGCGACGTGGTCGGGGTCGGTCTCGGTCAGTACGTCGACGACGTCCCGACCGGCCACGCCGCTGGGCACGTCGAGTTCGATGCGGTAGGGATCGACCTCCATCCCCACGGATGAACCGGTCCGCTGGCCGAGCAGTGCCGACAGCAATCGCCCCAGCGTCTCGTTGGTCTTGTGGCCGAAGCAGGCGTTGACCACGACGTCGCGGCCGGTGAACTCCACCACGATGCGGTCGTCGGTCGGCATGACCGTCTCCTGCTTTTCGAGGGGGTCGAGGGCGCTGGCGACGGTGTGGACGTCGGCGTCGTAGCGGCGGGTGAACTCGCGGGCGACGGCCTCTGTGGCGGTATCCCGGTCGCCGTTCCCGGACCCGGCCGTCGCGGTCCCGAACTGTCGGGCGGCCACGTCGCGCATCCCGCCGACCTCCTGGGCAACGGCCGTCGGGACCGGAATCTCCTGACCGGTCCAGGAGGGGACTTCGCCGCCGGGGTCCTCGACGGGCGTGACCTTCACCTCCTCCTCGTCCTCGTCGACCTCCGTGATTCGCCACATCTCGCCGCGCTGGATGAATATCTCGCCGGGGTGAGCGAAGTTGACGACGAACCGCTCGTCGAGCGTGCCGACCTGTCGACCGGACGCCATGTCCTGCACCTCGTAGGTGGCCTCGTCGGGAATCATCGAGAGGTTGTGATAGAAGTACTGCCAGGTTCCCCGGCGCTTCTGTAGGCTGTCTGCGTCCTCGTCTAGCCAGACCACACTGTTTCCCGCCAGTTCCCGAACGACCTCCTTGAACGCCGCCTCGTCGAGGTCGGCGAACGGATACGCGCGGGTGACGATTTCGTAGGCCCGCATCGCCGAGACGTCGCCCTGGCCCATCACTAGCCCGGCGATCTGGTTGGCCACGGTGTCGAGGCTGCCGTGGTGAATCGCCGCGGGTTCGACGTGGCCGTCGGTCGCCTGGCGCGCGATGGCCATCGCCTCTAGCGTGTCGTCGGGATGGGTCGTGATCACGGTTCCCGAGGAGACCCGATCACGGCGGTGGCCGGCGCGGCCGACCCGCTGGAGCAGCCGCGAGACCTGCCGCGGACTGCCGTACTGGACGACGTGGTCGACGCGGCCGACGTCGATGCCCAGTTCCATCGAGGAGGTGCACAGCAGCGCGTCGAGTTCGCCCCGCTTGAACTCGTCTTCGACCTCGATGCGGGCCGCCTTCGACAGCGACCCGTGGTGGACGCCGATGTTCGTCCCCAGTTTCTTGAACCGCGACCCCAGCGCCTCGGCCGTCTGGCGGGTGTTGACGAACACTAGCGTCGACTCGTGGTCGGCGACGAGTTCGTCGATGGCCCGGACCTGACTGGCGATGTCGGGTTCGGTCACGAGTTCGCTCGCCAGTCGCTCGTCTTCGGTTCGGACTTCCGGTTCGCGGACCCCGACGTCGATCCGATTGCCGACGTCTACCTCGACGACGGCACAGCCGCGGTCGCCGGTCAGGAACCGCCCCACTTCCCCGGGGTCGCCGACGGTCGCCGACAGGCCGACGCGCTGGAACGGCCCCGCGTACTCCCGCAGGTGCTCTAGGCCGACGGTCAACTGCGCGCCCCGCTTGGAGGCGGCGAGTTCGTGGACTTCGTCGACGACGACGTGCTCGACGTCCGCCAGCGCACGCCGAAGCTTCGGTCCCGTGAACATCGCCTGTAGCGTCTCGGGCGTCGTTACGAGGACGTCCGGCGGGTCGTCCGCTTGCTTCTGGCGCTGGTAGTCGGTGGTGTCGCCGTGGCGGACGTCCACGTCGACGTCTAGCGTCTCGCCCCACCACTCCAGGCGCTCGCGCATGTCCCTGTTGAGCGCCCGTAGCGGCGTGACGTACAGCGCCGAGATGCCGAACGCCGGGTCCGACTCGGCGATGGCGTCGAACACCGGCAACATCGCCGTCTCGGTCTTGCCCGTCCCGGTGGGCGCGACAACGAGCGCGTTCCGGCCCGCCGTAAGCGGCGGAATCGCCCGACGCTGTGGCTCCGTCGGCGTCTCGAAGCCGCGTTCGCTCAGCGCCTCGCGGACCCGTGGCCCGAGCGCCGCGAACGCCGACGCGCCCGCTGGCTGGCCCTCGCTCATCGACCTCGCGTTGTGCTGCGAGCGGATTAAGCACGTCGTTCGTGCGCCCAGACGTTGACGTCGCCGTTCTCCGATCGGTCGCCGTCGCCGTTACACCTCCCGGTACGGCCCCAGCCGCGTTCCATCGAGCATGTACGCCTCGCCGTCGGCCAGGCCGTCGGGGAGAAACGGCGACAGGAACGATTGCCCCTCGACGTTGATCCACGTCCCGCCCGAGAGGTCGTTGAACGCCGGGAAGACGACGAGGTCGCCGTCGATCGCGAGGTCGCGGTCGTGGTACTCGACGAAGGGGTCGGGATGCAACCGTCCGCGAAGCCAGACGCGTTCTTTGCGAACGCCGCCGACCTCGTCCTCGATGCGAACGACGGGGTGTTCGTGGCCCATGCAGACCACGTCCGCTTCGAGGACGTGCGGGCTGGGCCAGGTGTGGCCGTGGACCAGTCCCACGTCGCCGAGGCGGATGCCGTGGGCGGTCGTCGCTCTCACCTCGCGGTCGAGGTCGTCCAGCAGCGCCGCCAGGTCGCCGTCGTGGTTGCCCGCGACGACGGTGACGGCGACGTCGGCGGGAATCGCCTCGAACAACGCGGTCAGTTCGGCCCGTTCGTCCCGTCCGGGGTCGCCGATGGCGTGGCCGAGGTCGCCCAGTATCGCCAGACGCTCTGCCCGCGCCTCATCTAGCAGCGCCAGCAGTCGCCGCCGCCGCTGCTCGCCGCGACCGTCGAGTTCGACGCCCTCGCGACGAAGCCGCTCCTCTAGCCCGGCGTGATAGTCCGCGACCAGCAGCGTCCGTTCGCCGTCGAGGGTCGCCACGGCGGCGGGCCGGTCGGGAAGCGGTTCGACGTCGGCGGCCATCAGATTGGCTTGAGGACGTCGTCGTCGGGCTCGTAACAGAGCCCGTCCATCAGCGCGTCCTGCACCGCGTCCTCGACGACTTCGGGGTCGAAACCGTAGTCGTCGACGACCGACGCGACGACGTCCTCGCGGGCCGCACCGTCGCCGGTGTCGAGATCTCGCATCGCGTCCATGACCGCGTCCTCGACGTCGACGTCTTCGGCCGGTTCGGCGTCTTCGACGTCTTCGGCCGGTTCGTCGCCTTCGACCGCGTCGGTTTCGCGTTCGGCGGCGGCCTCGGATTCGCCGTCGCTTTCGCCGGTCGGTTCGACCGACTCCGTCGACGCGTCGTCGGTCTCGGCCGCGACGCCCGCTGTCTGGTCGGCGGTCCCGGTCTCGGTCCCGGTCTCGGTCCCGGTCTCGGTCCCGGTCCCGGTCTCCGCGGCCGGTTCGCTCTCGTCGGTCGCGACGTCCGTCTCGGGTTCGATGCCGGCCTCGCCCGGTTCGTCGACTTCGGTCCCGCTCTGGAACTCGGTGCCGTACTCCTGTTGGACCTCCTCGCGCGTCTCCTCGTCGAGGTCGAACTCGCCGGGCTCGAAGTCGCCCAGCGACTCCTCGGCGTCGGCATCGCCGGAGATGGTGTCTGTGTCGGGATCGGGTTCGGACCCCTCGCCGGCAGTCACCCCGTCCGTTTCCACCGCGGTGTCCGTCGTCACCGTGTCGGCTTCGGGTTCTGTCTCGACGCCGGCTGCCGGCCCCGAATCGTCGACTTCGGGTTCCGGGTCCGTCTCGACGGTTCCGGCCGCCGTCTCGGTACCGACTGCGGGACTCTCGGCCGCCGTCTCGGTGCCGGCTTCGTCGGCGGTCGCGTCCGCTCCGGAGGCCGCCTCGGCGACGTCGGTTCCGGCGGTCGTCGCCGCGACATCGGCCTCGCCGCCGGCCGCCGCGAGCGCCGCGAGGTCGACGGTCCCTTCGGCGTCGGGCGCGACCGACAGCGGTTCGACTTCGTCGCGCTCGCCGGCCACCACGCGGGCGGCGTCCAGCGCGAGGTCGCGCACGGCTTCCAGGTACGCGCCCGTCGTGCCGTAGTGGTCGAGCGCCAGGGCGACGCCGGCGGCGAACCCCTCGTCGACGCCGCTTTCGATCAGTTCCTCTCGAAGGTCGTCGCCGCGAGTGTCGGACGCGAGCGCGCGGGCCACGGTGGCGACCCGTTCGAGGGTCCGCTCGGCGGTTCCGACCGTCCAGCGGTCGCGCGTCTCGGCGTCGACCTCGTTCATCGTCTCCGGACGGACGGAGGTGAACACGCGGTCGCTGTCCTCGGGCTGGAAGGTGCGGGCCTTGCCCGTGAGCGCGACGAACGTCGGCGGCTCGGTCCGGTCCAGAAAGGCCAGCACGTCGGGCTGGTACTGGCCGGCGTAGACGACGAACGCGCCGGTCGGGTCGACCACGCGCGCCCGGAGGACGTCGTCGCTCACCTGCTCGATTTCGGTGAGGACGCCGACGACGAACAGGCGGTTGATCCGCGCGCCAGTCGGCGTGACGACGTAGTTCGGGGCGCGCTCCTCGTTGCCCTCCGAGTAGGAGTAGTCGGCGTCCTCGAACTCGGCGGCGAACAGGCGGTAGGCGACCTCGCGGCGGCCCACGCCGGAGTCGCTGTCACTCATCGGCCACCTCCGCGAGGACGGTCCTGGCACGCTCGGCGGGATCGGTCGCGACCTCCGCGAACTCGGTGGCGTTGAGGTTCGCGCCGTAGTCGTCGACCGACAGCGATCCGCGGACGCGGAACTCGCGGCCGACGATGTCCTCGCGGATGGCGTCGGCGACGGCCTCCTGGTCCATCTCCTCGCGGGCGTGTTCCTTCGCGGCCTCGATGCCGCCGCCGTACACCTCGGCGGTGAGTTCGTCGTCGAGGATGAGCGTCACGGTCCCGGTGCCGTCGTCGAGGATGGCCTTCACCCGCAGGTCGTCGACGGCGTCGACCTCGCCGTGGCTGCGACACTGGCCCTTCTGGGTGATGCGGCCACACTCCGGACAGCGCTCGATGAGGCCGGAGCCGTCCCGGACCGAGATGACGTTGCCCACGACCTCGACGTCGAACATGCCGCCGCTCTCGACGGCCTCCCGGACAGTGTAGCGCGGTGCGGTCGCGGTCGCCTCGACGGGTTCGTCGAGTGCCGTTACCGTCGAGAACTCCGAGACGTTCACCGACGGGACGCCGCGAAACTCGTCGACGTAGGCGTTCTCGATGCGGACCGAGGTATTCTCGGTGATGGCGTCGTGGGGGTCCCAGTCGGTGAACCGCAGTCGTGCGGTCTCGTCGGCGAGGACGCCGCTGTAGATGTCCGTCTCGCCGTCGCGGCCGTCGATGGTCTTGCGCTCGACGTCGAGCACCTGCACGTCGAGGTCGACGCCGCGGTCACCCGGCCGCACGTCCGCGAGGCTCGCGTCGCCGCCGATATCGTAGGGGACCGACAGCGGGTCGCTCTCGCGTTCGATCGACGTGCTGTCCCCGAGGTTGAGTTCCGGATTCCCGTCCCACTCGCGGACGCCGGCGTTGCCGACGGTCACCGTATCGCCCGGTTCGAGCCCGAAGTCGTTCCAGGCCGTGTAGGAAATTCGGCCGCTCTCGTCGGCGAGTTCGCCCTCGAAGATGACGTGGTTCTCTCCCTGGTAGCGGATCGATCGCTTGCCGACGGTCAGCACGCGGCCGGTGACGGTGACGTTGCCGTCGCCGGTCGTCACGTCCGCGATGGCCTTCCGTTCCGGCGTGGCGTCGCCGCCGCCGTCACCGCCGTACTCCCGTCGGAGACTGTCCTTGGCCTCGTCGATGGGTACGTTGTACTTGACGAGGCTTTCCAGGTCGCTTTTGACCTCCGCTTTGTCGACGCCGAGGGTGGAGGCGAGTTCCTCGGCATGGTCGTCGAGACTCATCACGCGCCCGTTCGGCAGGCGGAGGTAAAACCGTTGGCGTCGGCTCCGTTCAGCCACGAAATTTAAGCGAACGGCTCTCAAATACCGGGAGAGATGAAGTCCGCGAGTTTCGGCGGGAAGCCGTCTCCAAATCACTTCCTCTGGACCGACGGGACCCGCGACTCGGGGACCGCTGGGCACAAACGGTTCGACAGGAAGACGCTCCGGGAGTGGTGTCGCAAGGCCGAAGTCGACTTCGAGACGACCCAGCGCGTCGATCACGAACGAAGCGACGAGTCCCGACGCCAGTACCAGTGCGTGTTTAGCTGGCAGGACCACGCCAACGAGCGCTTCGACATCGGCGATGACACCTGGGAAATCTCGACACAGAAGACACCACGTACCTTCCTCGAAATCGACAGCGAGGGCCTAATGCGGGTCAAAAGTTGGCAAAGCGAGTACGTCATCGACGTCGAGGAACTCTGGTACGACGGCCCGTCGTTGCTGTTCAAAAGTCCGGAGTTCGACGGCACGCGACGGCTCGACGTGCGGAAACTGAAGTCACGAGAGTAGCCCCGAACACGGTCGGTCTCGACGTGTGACGTCTCGACGTGGGCGCGTCGCGCCGAGTATCAAACGATTGTGCGCACTTGTACAGAGTATGCACAGGAGTTTTATCGGTGCGCCCCGTACTCCCGGCGAGCATGGCAGAATCGATCAGCGAGTATCTGCAGCAGGACATGGAGTGTGAGGGGTTGCTCGAGTGCATCCACGGACTGAAGGACCTGGACAAGGAGTGCTTTCAGGTGCTGTCGGCGAGCGACGAACCGCTGACTATCGACGAAGTTGCCGAGGAAGTCGACCGGGAGCGCTCGACCGCCTACCGCTCGATCCAGCGGTTGCTCCAGACCGGCTTCATCCAGAAAGAACAGATCAACTACGATCAGGGGGGCTACTACCACGTCTACCGGCCGACGGACCCCGACCGCATCGCAGACGACATGCAACGGCTCCTCAACGACTGGTACGCTGAGATGGGACAACTCATTCAGGAGTTCCGGGATACCTACGAGGGCGTCGGGGAACCGCCGACGCCCGAACACTGACGACGCGTACGGCACCCGGCCGTCTCGGTGGTGAGACGTTGCCGGAGGTCGGCGTCTTCGACCGTCTCGTTCAGTCGACCTCTCCGACCGTCTCGTTCAGTCGGCCTCTCCCTCTCCGGTCGTCTCGGTGATGAGAAATGGCCGGAGGTCGGCGTCTCCGGCCGCGACGTCGCCGACGGACTCGTGGGGACGGTCGACCACGATGTTTCCCGCAGTCTGGCGGCCGATCCCGGGGACGGCCGCGAGTTCGTCCATCGACGCGCTGTTGACGTCTAGCGGATGCGGGACGCCGGTCACCGATCGATAGCCGTGGTCGGTGATCGCGACGTCTAGTACCTGGCCGAGGTCGCGTTCGCCCGGCACCGCGACGAGCAACGGATAGGTCCCCAGTTGCCGGCCGAAGGTCTTGCCGTCGCGGTGGTACTCCAGGTGAACGTCGGGCAGGACGGTCCCCGGCGGGACGACTCGCTGGAGCATCGGATTGTCGATCTCTTCTCGCACCTCGCGCTTGTAGCGTTTGAACTGCTTTTTGTGATCGCGCGCGAGGTCCGCGCCGGTGTCGGCCATCTCCGTTCCCTCGAAGGCCATGACCTGCCGGATGTTGATGCGTCTGACCATCAGGCCCTCCTCGATCAGTCGCCGCAGGAATCGGCGGTTGTGCTCGAAGGTCTCCTCGCGCTCGCCGTCGAGTCCGTGCACGAGGTTGATGCCGGGCAGGAGTTTCGGCAGGCGGCGTACCGAACCGTTGTCGTCGATCGATTCGCCGTCCGTGCCGTCTCGTGTGTCCACCGCTCGCCCTCGCGTGGCGTCTCGCGGGTCGCCCTCCCCGCCGGGTCGCCAGCCGCCTTCCTCGTTGACGATCCGGACCGCCTGGAGACACTCCTCGGCGGACACGAGGAGGTTGTTCGCCTCCTGGACGCGCGGATCGGCCGATTCCAGCCCGAAAGCGGCGGTGTCGCCGGGCGTGTTGTGTGCGGCGATGATCCGGATGCCCTCCCGCGCGAGGTCCGGATACTCGACGATGGTGACCGGGTTCATGTTGTCAAGGTGCAGGGTCCGCAGGTCCGGCACGGCCTCGCGGATGCCGCCGTACAGGTCCCCGAGCGCGTCGGGGTTTGGCTTCTCGCCGTCGCCGCCGTAGGCGAGGATGTCCGCCTGTCGCCCCAGCCGAAAGTCGTTCACGCCGTGGTCGGCGAGCGCGGCCACTTCCTCGACGACGCCATCGGGCGACCGGAAGTCGGGATCGCCGTACATCGGCTCCGTACAGAACGAACACCGGTAGGGACAGCCCCGCGACGTTTCGAGTTCGGCGATGAGGTAGTCGGGGTGGTTGGGGTGTTGCTCGACGACGAACGCGCCCTTCCGGGCCCACCGGTTCTCCTCGGAGACGCCGCGATACCGGTCGTTGAACCCTTCGAGTCCGCTCTCGACGAGGTCGTAGACCGCGGCCTCCACGTCGGCCATCGCCAGGAAGTCGAAGTCGAGGTCGTCCCGCTCGGTCTCGGTGCCGCCCTCGTTGGCCTCGCCGACGCCGAACCGGACCGGACCGCCCATCACGCTCGTCCCGTCGGCCGTCCAGGCGAGTTCCCGCACCTCGTCGGGTTCGGCGGGCGTCCCGCCGACGTACTTGCCGGGGACGGTCATCCCGCCGACGTACACCAGCAGGTCCGCGGTTTCGACGTCGCGCCACCGCTGGCGCTGCTCGCGGAGCGCGTCGATGGTGTGGTAGGTGACGTTCCCGGCGGGGACGCCCGCGTCCGCCAGCGCACCCGCCACGTACCGCGGGTACGTCGCAATATAGGGCGGCACGCCGAAGTGTGCCGGTTCGTCGACGTACCCGTCGACGACGGTCACGTCGAGCGTCGCGGGGTCGATCATGGTCGTCGGTTGCCGCTCGACGGATAAAACCGTGACTACCGAATATACTTATGGCCGGCGTCGACCAAGGTCGGACATGGGACTGAGCGTTGCGGTACCCGACCCGCCGGAGCTACGGGCTGTTGACCCCGGCGAGTACGACGATGCGCAGGTCGCCGACGACGCGGACTACAGGCGCGACGAAATTGCGGGCTATCTCCGGGACGGAGCCTGGGAACGGGCGTTCGACGAGTGGGCCGAGCACACCGACGTGGACGAATCCGAATTTCGAATCGTGACCGACCTCGGACTGATCGAACAGTACGACTTCTTCTGGGACTCGTACGCCGAACGGGTCGGCTACCACGCTCCGGGACTGCCCGAGGACTGGCGCGAACGCGACATCCACCCCGAACTGGACTCGTGGGGCACCGTCTCCGCCATCAACGCGGGCCTCACCGAACTCGGACAGGTGGTGTGTGACGTGCTGAAAGACGACTACATCGACTGGGAGACCGACTACGACGCGCCCGACGACCTGCCGGAGTTCGACTGATATTCGGGTCGCTCTTTGTCCCGGTGATCGCAACTCCCGTTGGCGACGATCACCGGGCCGCCACCACGCGAAGTTTTACGCTGGAGGGACGAAGGCGACGACCATGAGTGCCCCCGCCGATCGGATTCCCGAGGACGTCGACGTCGACCACCTGCTCGACAGTTTGGAGACCCTAGAGTCGACCGTCGACGACGAAGACGAACGGCGTCAGGTCCGCCGGTCGATTCGGCTGGCCCGCCGGCTCGACGGCGACGGCGTGTTCGGGCAGGCAATCAGAAAGTACACCCGGGAGGACCTGGCGGAGTCGTTCGTGGGCTCTGTCGTCTTCGCGATCCCGATGCTCGTCGAGAGCGGCGTCTTCGACATCGCCAGGACCTTCGAGACGACCACGGTGGTCGGGGTGCCGGTGCTGTACCTGGCCAACGCCGCGTTCGTCGTGACGCTGACGACCGGAGTGCTCTACTGGGCGGAGTTCCAGAACGTCGAGGTGTACCGACCGCTGTTCGGGGTCGTCCCGCGACGGCTCGTGGGCGTGCTGGTCGTGTCGTTTCTGGCGTCGGTCATCATGATGACGCTGTGGGGGCGGGTCGGGGGCTGGGCGGACCCCTGGGACGCACTCGCGCGCGTGTCGGTCGTCTGGTCGGTCGCGGCGATCGGTGCCGGCCTGGGCGACATCCTGCCCGGCGAGAGCGACGCCGCCGACCTCAACGACGACATCGGCGACCTCGTGGACGCGCTCCGGTGATCGACGGCGTTCGGGCGCCGCGCGATCGTCTATCGGACGGCGGCGTCCCGTGAACGGGCGACTACTCGACGGCGAACTCGTCGAGCATGGGTTCGGTCTCGTCGCCGAGTCCGGTCGTTATCAGCAGTCGCATCCCCTCGCGGGCGTTCATGTCGATCTCGTGGACCTGCTCGTCGGGGACGACGACGAGCCGGCCCGCGGTCGGATTCGGACTGTTCGGCAGGAAGACGTTGACCGCGTCGGGGCCGGCAATCGGGTCGACCTCCGCGGGGCTGTCGCCCGTGACCAGCCCCACCGAGTAGAGTCCATCGCGCGGGTACTCCACGAGGACGACGGACTCGTAGCGACTCTCGCGCTCGACGAGCGCGTCGGCTACCTGCCGGACGCTGCCGTAGATGACGTTCACTAGTGGGACGACGTTCACGATCCGGCCCATGGCACCGAAGGTCCGCCGTGCCGATTCCCGCTGTGCGAGGTACCCCACGACGACCACGGCCACGAGGATGAGCGCCGTCGTCACGACCTGCGCGGTGAGGTGGTCGTTGGCCGTGTACTGCACGATTCCGGTCCACTCCACGACCGGGTCGACGAACTGCAACAGCCAGTTCACGAGCAGGCGCAACACGTACAGCGTGACCGCAAGCGGTGCAAGCAGAATGATCCCCGCCACGAAACTGTTCTTGATCCGTGCCGTCAGCGTCATAGCCCGCGTTCGCAGCCACGGCGGAAAAGTGACCGGGCCACCTGCGTCGACGACCGCGCAGGCAAGCGTCAAGTCACCGCCGGTCGTACCGCCGGGTATGAACGTCACCGTCGTCGGCGACCGGCGTGTCACGCTCCCGCGGACGCTCGCCGACTGCGAGCGCTTCTCCGTCGAACGACGGGCGTCGCCGCTGCGGTGTCACACCGGCCGGGACCTCGGCGAGACGTGGCGGGGACTCCCCGTCGCGGAACTCCTCGCGGCCGCGTCGATGCCCGCGGACACGACGCACCTGCTGGTGACTGGCGACGGTGACTACCGGATGTGCGTCGACCTGTCGGACGCCTTCGAAGCGTTGCTCGCCTACGAGTGCGACGGACACCCGCTTGGCGAGGAGCCGGGAACGACGCGGCTGATCGGCCCCGGTATCGACTCGACCCACAGCGTGAAGGCCGTCCGCCACATCGAGGGGATCCACCTCGACGCGGCCGACGATCCGACCGACCTGGAGACGTACGAGCAGACGAGTCGCGCCTAGGTGGTCGCTTTCGGGAGGTCGATCACGACCGTCGTCTCGTCGTCGCCGCTCGCCGCCACGGACAGCCGACCACCGTGCTGGGAGACGACGTGTGTGGCCAGATACACGCCGATCTCGCGTTCGTCGAGGTCGTCCACGTTCCAGGATCGATCCGGATCGGAGGCGGCGATGGCGGGCCCAGTGTCGGTGATCGACAACCTGGCGGTGCGGTCGCGATCTTCGACCGACACGCGGATCGGCGTCTTCTGGTTGGAATATCTGGCCGCGTTCTCTAGCAGCGTCCGGAGCGCGAACGACAGTGCCTCCGTCGCGTCGACGGCGACGGCCGCCGCGAGGTCGGTCTCGAAGGTCGCACTGTCGCGAACGCGAGCGACTTCCGCGCACGACGACGCGACGATGGCGTCGAGGTCTCGCGTCTCGCTCGGGAGGTCGTCGGTGAAGGCGCGAACGATACCCCGCACGTTCCCCACGAACGACGACAGCTCTCGGGTCTGGGCGGAAATCGCCGTCAGCAGCCGTCGCAGTTCCGGATCGTCGCGGTCGTCGAACCGGGCGACGCGGCCGTCGATGATCTGGACGCCGTTCAGGATTCGATGGCGGAGCAACCGGTGCAACAACAGGAACCCGTCGCGTTGCCGCTCGATACGCGTCGCCTGCCGTTCGCTCCGGGCGCGAGTCAGCCCGACCGCGAGCCCGAGCAGGCTCCCGACACCGGCCCCGGTCAACAGTTCCATCTCCAGGATGGTGACGTCGATCCCGACACCGAGCAAGATGCGGTGGAGGGACAGCGAGACGATGATTCCGACCACGCTCGCCAGCCCGACGAGGTGCCACCGCAACAGGAGTCGCTGGTGGGGACGACTCCCCTCGCTCGTGGCTGCCCGATAGCCGACGGCGACGACCAAAATGGGTGGCACGACGAGCATCACGGCTTCGACGAACTCCAGAGCGAATCGAGCCGGGTCGGTTTCCGCGAGCATCACCCACAGATGGGTCGAGAGGACGTGCCAGCCCGCGAGTCCGAGGAGGACCACGCCGATGCCACCGATGATGTTCGCCGGTACCCGTCGTAAGTATCCCGTTTCCGAATCGAATACTAACCGACCCATGTCTCGAGCACCCCACCCCACAGCCGGGACACTGAACTGATAGACCGTCCCGTCGGGTAAGTGTACCGGTACCACGGCCCGCCTTCGGGAGCGGACGTCACCACGGCCCGCCTTCGGGAGCGGACGTCGGCGTCACGGAGTTGCGTGTCGGCGTCCAGGGGTTTCCCATCTGCGTCCAGGGATTGCGCATCGGCGTCCGACCGAACCCCTTAATCCGTCGACCCACCTACTACCCGTCGGCAGAGGGAGCCCGGCCTCCGTTTCCCGGACCGCGTCGGCGACGCGCCGTGGTGGCTCGCGCCGCCCGTGCGTCCGCGACGCGCCAGGGAGATGAGGAAAGTCCCCCCACCGTCGGGCAGGTGACCGGGCGCAAGTCCGGGGCGGGAGACCGCCGGCACTGGAACAGAAACGAGACCCCTCTTCCCGAGCGATGAGGTCCGCGAACCCGGACCGAGTACGGGCGACCGGAAAGGAATGGGGAGGTAACCGACCGAGCAACGACGGGAGAGAACGGATGGAACGGCGAATCCTCACCGGTGCAAGCCCGCGTGGAGGTAGCCCGACGCCGTGCCGACAGGCACGCCACGCGGGTGCGTAGCCGAATGCCGGGCCGAACAGAAGGGGGCTTACTTCCCTCAGCCACTTTCGCGAAATTATTTGCGGACGGACGCGTAGGGGAGTACATGAACGCACACAGCCTGCTGGTCGTCGGCCTCGTCGTCCTGGCAGGCTGTAGTGGGGGGCTTCCCGGCCGGGGGACGAAACAGCGACCGGGCACGCGAACCGCGGAACTGACGAATCCCTGGGCCAACGAAACCGTCGGCGTGGCCGTCGACGCGCCGGCGGGCCAGCAACGGCGCTACCGGAACCTGACCAGGCGGGCGCTGCGGTACTGGAACGACAACGCCCGCCAGTACACCGGCTACCACGTCCGCTTCCGGCTCGTGAACCACAGCGACGCCAGGATACACGTCGCCTTCGTCGCGCACGTCCGGACCTGCGACCAGGAGGACCACACCGCCGGCTGTGCCCCGTTGATCGAGCACCCGGCGCTGGCTCCGCACCCGGTGAACGTCCGGGTCGAACGCGGCTTCGACGACGCCTCGACGGTGCTGGTCGTCGAACACGAACTCGGCCACGTCCTCGGACTCGGCCACGACGAGGGGCCGGCGAACGTGATGGCCGCCACGAGCGACCTCGATACGCGTCCCCGCCCCAACGCGACCGAGCGACGACTCCCCTGGAACGACAGCACGTTCACCGTCGCCGTCGTCGAGGACGTCGGCTCGACCCGGAACGAGAGCAGGGTCGACGCACAGGTCGACGCCGCACTGCACTACTACGAGGCCGGTGCCGACGGCCGCGCCCCCGAGAGCGTCACCTTCCGTCGGGTCGCCGACCCCGGGGACGCCGAAATCGTGATCGAGTTCGAGGACGCGGCCACCTGCGCTCCGGACGGCGGGTCCTGCAACGAGTTCGCTGGCGTCGACCCCGACGGCGACGGCGCGTTCGAACGCTACACGAACCAGCGAATCACGCTCGTCCGAATTCCGACGGCCGTCGTCGGGTGGCACGTCGCCTACTGGCTCGGTGCGACGTTCGGCCTGGACGACCCCCGGGAACGACCCCCGGTTCTCCGACCCGACGTCAGCCCCCTCGTTCGTCGGAACGAATGGTGGTCGTGAGCGGCGCATAGGCTAAGGCGACGCGGGTCCTGACTCGATACGTGGAGCGCGAACGACTCGAATCGGACCTGGCGGCCGCCTTCGACGCGAGCGACGACGCCTGTCGCATCGTCGCACGGCAGGCCCGCGACCTCGCCGATTCCGGCGCGTTCGAACGCGATTTCGGCGAGGAACTCACCGCCGACGTCGTCGTCGACGAACTCGAAGACGCACCCGCGGAGTACACCCTCGCCGAACGATGGAACTGGTGGCTCGGGTCGCTCGAACTGTCACACGGCGGCTACGAGCGGTTCTACGTCCGCTCGGACGTGGTGTGACGGTCCGTCCGGCCGTGGTGTGATAACGACTCGACACGAAAAAGATCCGTCCCTCAGACGGAGACCGCACCACCGACGGCGGGAGCCGACGCCGAGAACCCGTCGGCGGCGAGTTCCTCGGCGAACGCCGTACAGCGGTCCCCGTGGTTCACCAGGACGCGGGCGTCGCGATAGGACGCGAGCAGCGACAGCACTCCCTCGCGGTCGGCGTGCGCCGAGAAGTCGTACGATTCCACCTGGGCGCTGATCGGCATCATCCGGCCGTCGATCTCGGCCCGGCCGGTGTCGAGCAGCGACCGCCCGGGCGTTCCCTCGACCTGGTAGCCAGTCAGCGCGATCTTGTTCGTCGGATGCGATCGAATCGCCGGCACGTACGTCATCGCGGGCCCGCCCGAGAGCATCCGTGATGTAATTCTGCTAGTACTCCGGAACTGATAATCG
>JBDGSB010000036.1:0-40150 GCA_042217765.1 Haloarculaceae archaeon
GAGCGTGTGAAAGCCCGCGTCCTCGCGGAGCAGGCCCGTCCCGAGCGTCCGCTTCAGCGCCGCGGGGTCGCCGCCGGCGTCGAAGTGCTCGCTCGCGAGTTCGGTCGCGCGGTTCACCTCGCCCTCGACGTCGAACGTCTCGAGCAATTCCTCGCGAATCGTCGCGGGGTCGCGCCCGGAGTCGCCAGGCTCGGGTGTCGGTGCTGGCGGGGTGTTGAGAAAGCGGTTGAGGTACACCCTCATCGCGCCGTCGTAGACAGCCCGGTACAGTTCGGTCGCGTCGGTCCGGTCGGTCGTCGCGTCGACGGCGTTGGCGTAGGTGAGGGTGTGGTGGACGGTGTTCCAGTCGCCGAACTCGTTGGCCGTCGAGAACCGGACGACCCGCCGCATCGCGGCCTCGACCACCGCCGTCGCGAGGTCGCCGGCCGTCGCGCCGTCGCGGACCGCGTCCCGCAGCGCGTCGTCGATGGCGTGTGGGTCGTCGGCCAGCAGCGTCGCCACGAAGTCGGGAGGTCGCTCCCAGGTTCGATCCTCGCCCGGAGTCAGCAGGTCGGGCAGGTCGTCGCCGAACGAAAACCGCAGGTCGGCGAGGTCGATCGGCTGTCGCCACGAGGACAGTTCCTCGCTTCTGGTGGCGTCGGTGAGCGAGTCCACCGTCGAGGCGAGGACGTCGCCGGCCCGTTCGAGGTCGCGCCACTCCGTTCCGCCCGGCCGGTCGCCGCTGACGTGCCCGAGCACCTCGAAGGCCTTGTTCAGGAAGTCGAAGGTGTGTCCGGTGTCGAGGAAGATGGAGTCGGTCGCGGCCGCGAGGAGGATTTCGGCCAGCTCCGCGGGCGAGCACGTGGCGATGGCTCCCCTGAGCGTCCGCTCGGCGGCGTCGCCGTCTCGCACTTCGACGGCCTCGCGGAACCACGTCTTCAGCCGCTCTGTGGAGACGTTCCGGGTCGACAGCGGGTGCTGGGGAAACCGCGGGGGTTCGCCGGCGCAATCGTCGGCGACGTGGCGCGCGCCAGTGTACAGCGCTCGCGTGCGGTCGTCGGGGTCGAGGTCGTCGAGCACGTTCGCCATCGCGGTCAGGATCGTCAGCCCGGACCCCCACCCGGCACGGCGGTACTGGGTGCCGAAGTCGACGACCGTCCGGACGGGCACGTCAACGTCGACGCCCGCGGCGTCTAGCCCGATGACCGCTTTGGCCATCACAAGCGAGATGTCCTCCTGGAGGCCGTCAGCCAGGCGATTTCGCCAGTGGGTCTCCGGCGGGACCGACGGTTCGGGGTCGACGTCGACGTACACCGCGCCGTCCCGGATCTCGACGGGAAACGTCTGGACGTCGTCGGCCCACGGGTCGAAGGTGTCGCCACACGACAGCTCGAAGCGGGCGTGGTGCCAGTGGCAGGTCAGCACGCCGTCGTCGACGGTTCCCTCGGTGAGCGGAAAGCCCATGTGCGGACAGCGGTTGTCGACGGCGTACACCTCGCCCTCGTGGTGAAACAGCGCGACGTGGCGGCCGTTCTCCGAGACGAGCGTGCGGCCCGCGTCGCGGAGGTCGTCCAGGGAAACGGCCCTGACGTAGGTGTCGTCGGTTGCCATGCGATAGCGTTCGCCACCCAGGGGTAAATCCCGTTCGGCGACGAGGACGTCGTTGGGACGTCCGATTTTCGGGCGAGTCATTCGTGACCGGCGACGGTCACGCGTCGTCGAGCAACTGCCGCAGGACGTACTGGAGGATGCCGCCGTGCTCGACGTAGTCGACGGCGGCGGGCGTCCCCACCTGCGCCGTCACCGGGAACTCGACCGTGGAGCCGTCCTGGTGTTCGGCGACGACGCGCAGTTCGGCCATCCGTTCGAGTCCGTCGTCGAGGCCGTGAATCGCGAAACTCTCCGATCCGTCGAGCCCGAGCGATTCCCAGGAGTCACCGTCTCGGAACTGCAGGGGGAGCACGCCCATGCCGACGAGGTTGTCCCGGTAGATGCGCTCGTAACTCTCGGCAATCGTGGCGCGAACGCCGAGGAGGGCGGTCCCCTTCGCCGCCCAGTCCCGACTCGACCCGGTCCCGAACTCCTCGCCGGCCAGAACGACCAGCGGGATGCCGTCCTCGCGGTAGCGCTCGCTGGCCTCGAAGACAGTCGTTCGGTCGCCGGTGGGCCAGTGGATCGTCAGCCCGCCCTCGACGCCGTCGAGCAGTTGGTTCTCGATGCGGACGTTCGCGAAGGTTCCCCGCATCATCACCTCGTGGTTGCCGCGTCTGGCCCCGTAGGTGTTGAACTCGTACGGTTCGACCCCGTGATCGAGCAACCACTGGCCGGCGGGGAGATCGGAGCCGAACGGACCTGCCGGGCTGATGTGGTCGGTCGTCACGGTGTCGCCCAGCGCCAGCAGACACCGGGCACCCTCGACGTCGTCGACGCCGGGTTTCGCAAGCGGGAAGTCCCTGAAAAACGGCGGTTCGCGGATGTACGTGGAGTCGTCGTCCCACGCGTAGACATCGCCCGTCGGCGCGTCGAGGGCGTCCCACCGCTGGTCGCCCTCGTACACCGAGGCGTACTTCTCCTCGAACATCGACGGCGAGACGTCCTCGCGAATCGCCGCCTGCACCTCCTCGGCGTCCGGCCAGACGTCCGAGAGGGAGACCGGGTCGCCGTCCGCACCGGTTCCCAGCGGCTCGGTCGTCAGGTCGACGTCGATTCGGCCGGCGAGGCCGTACGCGACGACCAGCGGCGGACTGGCGAGGTAGTTGGCCCGGATCTTCGGGTGGATGCGCGCCTCGAAGTTTCGATTTCCAGAGAGGACGCTGGTCGTCCACAGGTCGTTGTCGTCGATAGCCTTCTCGATGGGGTCCGGCAGCGGCCCCGCGTTGCCGATGCACGTCGTGCAGCCGTAGCCGACGACGTCGTAGCCGAGTTCTTCGAGGTACGGCAACAGCCCGGCCTCTTCGAGGTACTGCGTGACGACTCGGCTCCCGGGCGCGAGGCTCGTCTTGACGTAGGCCGGGACGTCCAGCCCCCGCTCGACGGCGTTGCGGGCGAGCAAACCGGCGGCGATCATGACCGACGGGTTCGACGTGTTCGTACAGCTCGTGATGGCGCTGACGACCACGTCGCCGTGGCCGATTTCGACCGTCTCGCCGTCGAGGTCGACTTCGACGCGCTTGGTGAGGGGGTCCAGGTCGGCCGCCTCCGCTCCCAGAGCGCCGCCGTCGGCCTCGACGTCGCCGTTGCCTCCTTCGCCGACCCAGCGTCTGAGTGCCTCCTGGTCGACGTCGTCCAGGTCGTCCTCGAACCGGTCGGACAGCAGGCGACGGAACCTGCGTTTCGTCTCCGCCATCGGGATGCGGTCCTGGGGACGCTTTGGCCCGGCCAGGCTCGGTTCGACCGTCGAGAGGTCGAACTCGACGACCTCGGTGTAGTCCGGTTCCCTGCCGCCGAACAGCCCCTGCGCGTCGAGGTACTCCCGGACGAGTTCGACGTGGTCGGGGTCCCGCCCCGTGAGTTCGAGGTACTCGAGCGTCGCCTCGTCGACCGGGAAGAGGCTGATGGTCGACCCCTGCTCCGGTGCCATGTTCGCGAGCGTCGCCCGGTCCGGGACGGTGAGCGTCGAGACGCCGGGGCCGTAGAACTCGACGAACTTGTCGACGACGCCGACCTCGCGGAGCCGTTCGGTCACGTGCAACACCAGGTCCGTCGCGGTCGCCCCCTCCGGGAGTTCGCCCTCGAGTCTGACGCCGACGACTTCCGGGAGTTCCATGGTGATCGGCTGGCCCAGCAGCGCGGCCTCGGCCTCGATGCCGCCGACGCCCCACCCGACGACGCCGATGCCGCCGATCATCGGCGTGTGGCTGTCCGTGCCCACGAGCGTGTCGGGCAACAGCCAGTGCTCGCCGTCGCGCTCGCGGGCGTGGACGACGCGACCGAGGTACTCTAAGTTCACCTGGTGGACGATACCGGTCCCCGGCGGGACGACGTTGAAGTTCTCGAAGGCGTTCTGGGCCCACTTTATCGCCCGGTATCGCTCGGCGTTGCGCTCGTACTCCAATTCGACGTTCTTCTCGTAGGCGTCCTCCGACCCGAAGTAGTCGACCTGCACGCTGTGGTCGATGACGAGGTCACAGGGAATCTCCGGTTCGACGAGCGTCGGGTCTCGCTCCTCCCGCTCGACCGCAGACCGCAGCGCCGCGAGGTCGACGACCGCCGGGACGCCCGTGAGGTCCTGCAAGACCACGCGCGACGGCGAGAACGGGACTTCGGTGTCGGGGACGTCGGGTTGCCAGGACGCGACGTCCCGGACGTCCTCCTCGGTGATCGTCTCCCCGTCGACGTTCCGCAGGACGTTCTCGAGGAGCACGCGAATACTCACCGGCATGCTGTCGAGGTCACAGAGCCCGCGCTCGTCGAGGACTGTCAGATCCGCCATCCGGTAGGTCGACCCGTCGATCGGAATCTCTCGGACGGCGTCGAACGGCGTTGTCTCGGCCATGCGGCCCGTACGTCGCTGTCGCACATCAATGGCGCCAGGATTCCAACCTGCTGAAAAACGAGGCTCGTGGTGTCTAATACGGATTACTGTTGCTTCTTACCGGTGATTCGCCGGAACGGGTGGGCGAAGCACCGGTAAACAAAGACAGTAATCCGTATAAATCGGCGGATTCGTCCACACAGCCGCGGACTCATACGGATTCGGGTCGCTCCCTGCCGGTGGATCGCCGACCCGTTCGGGCGAACCGCCGGCAACCGAAGACGCTGATCCGTATCATTCCGGGCCGTCCCCGGCGTCCGTCCGCGAATCTGCAACGGGGTTCGTCTCGCCCGTTCGAACCCGTTCTTTTCAAGTGTTTCAACGGTCTACACGCTCACAACGAATGAGCGAGGACTTCTACGATGTGCTCGGCGTCGGCCGCGACGCCAGCGAGGAGGAGATACAGGACGCGTACAAGGAGAAGGCACGCAAGTACCACCCCGACGTCAGCGACGAGCCCGACGCCGAGGAGAAGTTCAAGAAGGTCAAGAAGGCCAAGGAAGTGCTCACCGACGACGAGAAGCGTCGCATGTACGACCAGCTCGGCCACGAGCGCTTCGAGCAGGCCGAGAAGCACGGCGGCGTCGACGGCGGTGCTGGCGGTGCTGGTGGCGGCATGGGCGGGGGAATGGGCGGCAACCCGTTCGGCGGCCAGGGCGGCTTCGACGTGGGCGACATCTTCGATCAGTTCTTCGGGGGCGGTGGTCGCGGCGGCGGCCGCCAGCGCGGCCAGGACCTCAAGACGAAACTCGAACTCGACCTCGAAGAGGCCTATCGGGGCGTCGAGAAGCAGTTTTCCGTCCGGCGACCCGAGACCTGCCCCGACTGCAACGGGCAGGGCCACCCGCCCGACGCCGACTCCCGGACCTGTCCGGAGTGCAACGGCCGCGGACAGACCACGCGCGTCCAGCAGACGCCGATGGGCCGCGTCCAGCAGCGATCGACCTGCCGGCGCTGTGGCGGGGAGGGCACCCTCTACGACGAGACGTGCTCGACCTGCCGCGGCGAGGGCCAGATTCGCAACGAGGCCACCCTCTCGGTGGATATTCCGCCCGGCGTCAGCGACGGCCAGACCCTCCGGATGGAGGGCGAGGGCGCACCCGGCGACCGCGGCGCGCCCAACGGCGACCTCCACATCGAGGTGACCGTCCGCGACCACCCCGACTTCGAACGCGACGGCGACGACCTCCGCTACCGGCTTCCGATCTCGTTCCCGCAGGCGGTCTTCGGCGACACCGTCGAGGTGCCAACGCTCGACGGTACCGTCCAGTTCGACGTCCCCGACGGCACCCAGAGCGGCGAGACCTTCCGGCTCGAAGGCAAGGGAATGCCCCGCCTGCGACGCCGCGGCTGCGGCGACCTCTACGTCGAAGTGCAGGTCGTCACGCCGGCGGACCTCTCCGCGGAACAGCGGGAGGCGCTCGAACGGTTCGCCGAGGCCGGCGGCGAGGAAATCGACGTCGAACAGGGCTTTTTCGACCGGATCAAGAGCCAGTTCTGAGGGGTTTCGAGAGCGGGCGAACCGGTCCGCAAACGGTACGGGGCCACGACCCGACGAGTCCCACATGACCGGCGCGTCCGCAAACGGAGGAACCACGCGTGGTCGCTGAACCGAGCGACAACCCCTACGTCCGCGACCCGAACACCGACTTCGAGCCCGTCGACGACGTGAGCGAGCGGGCGGCCCGCGAGCAGGCCGCCCTGCTCCGGGAGGCCATCGACTACCACGACCACCGCTACTACGTCGAGAACGATCCGGTCGTCTCCGATCGGACGTACGACGCGCTGTTTTCGCGGCTGGCGGACCTGGAGGCGGCGTTCGACCTCGACGTCGCGAACTCCCCGACCCGGCGGGTGGGCGGCGAGCCGCTGGACGAACTCGAAACCGTCGAACACGTCACCGAGATGCTGAGCCTCGACTCGTCGGCCGACGAAAGCGAGGTCCGCGCGTTCGACGAGCGCGTCCGCGAGGCGGTCGGCGACGTCGAGTACGCGATGGAACCGAAGTTCGACGGCTTCTCCGTCGAGGTCGTCTACGACGACGGCGCGTACGAGCGGGCGGTCACGCGAGGCAACGGCCGCGTCGGCGAGGACGTCACCGCGAACGTCCGGACCATCCGCTCGGTGCCGCTGTTTCTCCCCGACGACGCGCCCGAGCAACTGGCGCTCCGCGGCGAGGTGTACATGCCACGCCCGGGATTCCACGACCTCAACGAGCGCCGACTCGCGGCGGGAAACGAGCCGTTCGCGAACCCGCGCAACGCCGCGGCGGGGACGGTCCGGCAACTCGATCCGTCGACGGTCGCCGACCGGCCGCTCGACGTCTTCTTCTACGACGTGCTGGCGTGTTCGCGCGACCTCGACAGCCAGCGTGAGGTCTTCGAACTGCTGGCCGACCTCGGCCTTCGCGCCTCCGAGTGGAACCGGCTCGGCGGCGACGTCGACGCCTTCGTCGACTACCGCGAGGAGATGCTCGACGCCCGCGACGACCTCGACTTCGAGGTCGACGGCGTGGTCGCGAAGGTGAACGACTTCGACGCACGCGAGAAACTGGGCGCGACCGCCCGTCACCCGCGGTGGGCCTTCGCCTACAAGTTCCCCGCGAAGACCGGCGAGACGACCGTCCGGAAGATCGTCGTGCAGGTCGGCCGCACCGGCAAACTCACGCCGGTCGCGCTCCTCGATCCCGTCGACGTGACCGGCGTGACCATCTCGCGGGCGACGTTGCACAACGAGTCCCGGGTGCGGGAACTCGGCGTCACCGAGGGCGCGACCGTCGAGATCGAGCGCGCCGGCGACGTGATCCCCGAGATTGCGGCGGTCGTCGAGGGCGGCGACGGCGACTTCGAGATGCCCGACACCTGCCCCGCCTGCGACAGCGAGGTCGTCCAGGAGGGCGAGTACCACTTCTGTACAGGCGAACTGTCGTGTCCGGCGCAACTCCGCCGGTCGATCGAACACTACGGGTCGAAGGGCGCACTCGACGTCGAGGGACTGGGCGAGAAGGTCGCCAATCAACTCGTCGAGTCTGGGCTCGTCGAATCCATCGCCGACCTGTACGCCCTCGACGAAGACGACCTTCGCGAGTTGGAGGGCTTCGGCGAGACGTCCGCCCGGAACCTCTACGCGGAGATTCAGGCCACGAAGGACCCCGCACTGGCTGACTTCCTGTTCGGGCTCGGTATCCGTCACGTCGGCGCGGAGCGCGCCCGCGCGCTGGCCGCCGCGTTCTCCTGGGACGAGCTGAGAGACGCCAGCGTCGAGGAACTGCTGGACGTTCCGGACGTCGGCGAGGAGGTCGCCCGGAGCGTCCGCGCCTTCTTTGCCAGCGAGGCCAACCGGGAGATACTCGACCGCATCGAGGCCGCCGGCGTCGACCCGCGCCGGCGGGAGCGCGGCGACGAACTCGACGGGCTGACGTTCGTGCTGACCGGTCGCGTCGAGGGGTACACCCGCGAGGAACTGACCGACCTGCTAGAGACGGCGGGCGCGAACGTGACCGGCAGCGTCAGCGGCAACACCGACTACCTCGTCGTCGGGGAGAACCCGGGCTCGACCAAGCTCGACGACGCCGGAGCCCACGGCGTCGAAACCGTCGACGAGCAACGGTTCCGCGAGGAGTTCCTCGCGCGGGTGGTCTGATCGTGTTTATCGTGAGTCCTTACCGGTGGTTCGCCGGAGCGGGTGGCGAGCTACCGGTGAAAAGTCACAATAAACACTACGATGACGATTCGCACATCCGTCGAGACGGGGACGAACGTGTTCGGTAACAGGTACTGGTAAGGGGATCCCCTACGAACGGTCAGAACCAGCGCATGTCCGACGCATCCTCGGTCGAACGCACGGACCCAAACGAGTCGGCGCGGGGGGCGACCGCCCCGAGAGAGAACCGATCCGCGGCGACCACGTCGCAGGGGCGATCCACGACCACGTCGCAGGATCGAGCTGCGGCGACACCCACAGAGCACGATCGAGCCCCCGAGCGGATACGGGAACACGGCGAGGCGGTCCGGCAGCGCCAACTCGACGCCGCGCTCGCGAAGCTCCGGAGTCGCGGCGACCTCGACGACGAGCACCGTCAAGCGGTCGCCGACCTCTCGGAAGCGCTGGTCTCGTCGCTGCTAGAGCGGCCGGAAGCGGCGGCCAGCGCCGCCGACGGGGCCACCGCCGAACGCATCGCCGACCTGCTGGTACCCGAGGAGTAACCCCATGGCCACGGCGAGCGAGACGGTCTCGCAGTGGTCGCGCCGATCGGTGCTGGTCGGCGCGACGTTCCTGCTGGCGTGGCAGGGGGCGACGCTCGTCGGCTTCCCCCACCGCGTGGGCGTCGTCCTGGGGCTGTACGGGTTCGCGCTGCACGTCCTGTTCGGGAAGGCCTACGCGCTCGTGCCGACGTACTTCGACCGGAGCCTGGCGTTCCCGCGCGCGCCCGCCGTTCAGCTCCCCCTGACGACGGTCGGCGTCGTCGGGATGGCCGTGGCGGCCAGTGGGCTCGTCCCGACCGCCGGCCGGACCGTCGCCGGTGCGGGTGGGGCCACGGTCTGGGCCGCGGGGGTCGCGGTCTTTCTCGGCACGCAGGCGTGGACGATTCGCGACAACCTCACGGGTGCCGAGACGGCCACCGGCGAGGCCAACGCGGACCGTCGGCCCGTCGACCGGGCGGCCAACGCCGTCGTCCCGGTCGCGCTGGCGTACCTGCTGGCCGGCACCTACGGGACGCTCGCGGCGTGGACCGCCCTGCCGCCGCTGATCGACGGGTACCTCCCGCGCACGTCGCACCTGCTGGCCGCCGGGGCGGTCGCGCTGGTCCTGTTCGGCGTCGGCTTCCGGTTGCTCCCGCGCTTTCTGACGGCCCGGCCGCCGCGGTGGCTCGTTGCCGTCGTCCTCCCGACGGGGGCCGTCGGCCCGGCAGTGCTGGCCGCGACGCTGCCGGCCGGCGGATGGTTCGTCGCCGGTGCGGTCCTCGAAGCCACGGCAGTCGTCGGCTTCGCGCTGGCGTACCTCGCGCTGTTCGTCCGCTCGGACCGCCGCCGGGTCGGCTTTTACGGCGTGCTGGCCGGAGCCGCCTGCGGCGTGCTCGGCGTCGCGCTCGGCCTGTGGTTCGCGCTCCGGGGACTCGTCCCGTCGCTGCTGCACGCACACTTCCGATTGAACGTGCTGGGCTTTCTCGGGCTGACCACCGTCGGCGTCACCTACCAGTTCTACCCGCCCGCCGTCGGGACCTTCCCCGGCGCGTCCGACCGCGGTGCCCTAGCGGTTCTGGGGCTCCTGCTCGGCGGCCTGGGCCTGCAGGTGGCCGGACTCGTGGCCGGCGTGGCCGGCGTCGAGACGCTGGGAGCGGTCGTGTCGACCGCCGGCGCGCTCGCGTACGTCGCGCTCCTGGCGGGACTGTTCCGCGAGCGGTACGGGTAGCCGATCGGAAATCACCTGCAACGGGTCGACGACTCGGACCCGGACGTCGGTGTCGCGGCCTGCGTATCCGAAGTATTACTCCGTATACTCTTGCGAGAGCTTCGCTTCGAGGTCGCGTTTGACCGCGGGCCACTCGTCGTCGAGGACGCTGAAGTAGACCGTGTCGCGCGGCCCCTGGTGGGTCTGCATGTGCTTGCGGAGCGTCCCCTCCTCGGTCGCACCGATGCGCCGGATGGCGTCGATGGACTGTCGGTTGCGTGCGTCGGTCTTCAGTTCGACGCGCACGCACTCCCACTGCTCGAAGGCGTGTGCGAGCATGTGGTACTTCGCTTCGGTGTTGGCCGGCGTCCGCTGGTGGCTGGGCGTGATCCACGTCCACCCGATCTCGACGCGGCGGTGCTCGGGAGCGACGTTCCCGAACCGCGTCGACCCGATCACTTCGTCGGTTTCCTGCAGGACCGTCGCGAACGGGAGTGCGGTACCCGCCCGCTGGGCCGCCAGTGCTTCTTCGACGAACGCCCGCATCGCGTCGGGTGAGGAGCGGTCCTTCGGGAACCACCGGAAGAGGCCGGGGTGTGCGCCCGCCTCCTGTAGTCCGTCGAGGTGGTCGTCGAGCGACAGCGGCTCCAGCCGGACGTAGTCGCCGTCGAGCGTGACCGGAGTGACGTCCATACGACGAACCGAGCGGCCGAATCGGCGTTACTCTGTCGGTGGTCGAGCCGTCCGCGCGCGGATCGACCCGGTGTGGCGTCGGTCCCACCGCGTCGTTCGTCATTCCGTGCCGTGGGTCGCGCCCGGTCGGACGGCGAACCACCGGCAAAGAGCGACCTGAATCCGTATCACAGCCCCAGGTCGTCGGCGTGAGCCTCCAGAATCGACCGGATCGTCGCGTCCCGTTCCCGCAGGTCGTAGCGCGCGCGGACGATGGGGACGTCCACGTCGACGAGGCGGCCGAGGTCGTGGGGCGTGCCGGCGACGACGACGTCGCAGTCGACGGCCCGAATCGACGCTTCGAGGTCGGCCAGTTGCTCGTCGCTGTAGCCCATCGCCGGGAGCACCCGCTGTAGGTGGGGGTACTTCGCCAGGACGGCGGCGATCGAGCCGACGGCGTCGCCGTTCGGGTCGACGATCTCGGCGGCTCCCGCCTGTTCGGCGGCGATCTTACCGGCACCGTAGGGTGCGCCGCCGTGGGTGAGCGTCGGGCCGTCGTCGACGACCAGGACGCGCTTGCCCCGGACGGCCGCCTCGTCGACGGATACCACGGAGTCGGCGTGGACGATTTCGGCCTCGGGGTTGACCGCGCGGACGTTCTCGACGACGCGTTCGACGTCGTCGGGGTCGGCGGTGTTCTCCTTGTTGACGACGACGTAATCGGCGAGGTGGAGGTTGGTCTCGCCGGGGTGGTACCGCCGCTCGTGGCCGGGGCGGTGCGGGTCGACGAGAACGAAGTGCAGATCCGGCTCGAAGAAGGGCAGTTCGTTGTTGCCGCCGTCCCAGACCACGACGTCGGCCTCGGCGGCGGCCCGTTCGCCGACGGCCTCGTAGTCGACGCCGGCGTAGACGACGTGGCCCGCCTCGACGTGTTGCTCGTACTCCTCGCGCTCCTCGACGGTGACGTCGGCGGCATCGATGTCGTCCATCGAGGCGAATCGCTGGACGCGCTGGGCGGCGAGGTCTCCGTAGGGCATCGGTTCGCGCACGACGACGGTCTCGACGTCCATCTCGCGCAGTGCGCCCGCGACCGTCCGCGTCGTCTGGGACTTGCCACACCCGGTCCGGACCGCGTCGACGGCCACGACCGGGACGTCCAACTGAATCCACATCTGGCCCGGGCCGAGCAACTGAAACGACGCGCCCGCGGCGAGCGCCCGCGAGGCCGCGTGCATGACGTGCTCGTGGGAAACGTCCGAGTACGAGAAGACGACGCGGTCGACGTCGTGGCGGTCGATCACGTCGTCGAGAGCGGACTCGGGATATATGGGGACGCCGTCGGGGTAATCCTCGCCGGCCAGTTCCGGCGGATAGGACCGTTCGGGCAACTCCGCGAGTTCGCCGACGTTCTGGGCGTCCGTCTGGGTGAACGCGACGACCTCGTAGTCGTCGTCGCCACGGAAGACGACGTTGAAGTCGTGAAAGTCGCGACCGGCTGCGCCCATGATGAGGACTCTCGTGGGGGCCTTCGCTCGCGCTGGGGCTGGGACCATAGCCGGCGCTTGGAGTCCCGGAGTGAAGTACTAAATGCCGGTACGGGCTAGGGACGACATGGACAGACTCGTCGTCGCGCTCGGAGGGAACGCGCTGCTTCGCGCCGGGGAGTCGACCGCCGCGTCGCAACTCCTGCGGGTGCGCGAAACCGCCCGCCACGTCGTGGACGTACTCGAATCCGGTCACGAAGTCGTGCTCACGCACGGCAACGGGCCGCAGGTCGGCAACCGCATCCTCCAGCAGGAGGCCAGCGACGAGACGCCGACGATGCCACTGGACGTGCTGGTCGCGGAGACCCAAGCCCAGATCGGCTACCTGCTACAGCAGGCGCTGGACAACGAACTCCGTGCGTCCGGCGCGGAAACCGCCGACTTCGTGACGATGGTCACGCAGGTCGTCGTCGACCCGGACGACCCCGACTTCGAGACGCCGACCAAGCCCGTGGGACCGTTCTACACCGAGGCCGAGGCCGCCGAGCGGTCCTTCGAGACGGCGGCGGTCGGACGTGGCGAGCGCCCCTACCGGCGAGTCGTCCCCTCGCCGTCGCCGACCGACGTCGTCGAAGTCGAGGAAATCGAATCCACCGTCGAGACGGGCACCCACGTCGTCTGTGCGGGTGGCGGCGGCGTCCCCGTCGTCGACGGAGACGAGGGCTACGAGGGCGTCGAAGCCGTCGTCGACAAGGACCGCACCTCGGCCCTGCTGGCGTCGAAACTGGACGCCGACGCGCTGGTCGTGCTCACCGACGTCGAGTACGCCTACCGCGGGTACGACACCGACGACCCGGAGCCGATCGAATCGCTGACGCCCGCCGAGGCGGCGTCGCTGCTCGAAGGAAGGGCGTTCGGAACCGGCAGCATGAAACCGAAAGTCGAGGCCTGCCGGTCGTTCGTGGCCGGCGGGGGCGAGCGGGCCGTCATCACCAGCCCGGACCGGCTACGGGCGGGCCTGGCCGGCGAGACCGGCACGCAGTTTCGTCCCTAGGCGGACGCCGATTCGGGCTGGCTCGCGACGTCGAGCAGTTCCTGGTAGCGGTTGCGGATGGTGACCTCGCTGACGTCGGTCACGTCGGCGACGGCGTGCTGGGTGATGCGTTCGTTGGCCAGCAGCGCGCCGGCGTAGATGGCCCCGGCCGCGAGCCCGACGGGCGACTTCCCGCTGTGGATTTCGCGGCTCTTTGCCGTCCGCAGGAGCTGTCGAGCCTCGCGTTTGGCGTCCTCGGTGAGGTCGAGGTCGGAAGCGAACCGTGCGACGTAGTCCTCGGGGTCGGCGGGCTGGACCTCCAGGCCGAGTTCGCGGACGATGTAGCGGTAGGTGCGCTTGAACTCCATCTCGTCGACGCGGCTCACCGCGGCCAGTTCGTCGATGCTGCGGGGGACGCCGCTCTGGCGGGCGGCGGCGTACAGCGCCGACGTGGCGACGCCCTCGATGGACCGTCCCGGAAGGAGGTCCTCCTCGAGGGCGCGGCGGTAGATGACCGACGCCGTCTCGCGGACGTTCTCGGGGAGACCGAGCGCCGACGCCATGCGGTCGATTTCACCGAGCGCCTGCTTGAGGTTGCGCTCCTTGTGGTTGCGGGTGCGGAACCGCTCGTCCCACGTTCGGAGACGCTGCATCTTCTTGCGCTGGCGGCCCGACAGGGAGTTGCCGTATGCGTCCTTGTCCTGCCAGCCGATGTTCGTCGACAGGCCCTTGTCGTGCATCATCTTCGTCGTGGGCGCGCCCACGCGGGACTTTTGGTCCTTCTCGGCGGCGTCGAACGCGCGCCACTCCGGCCCGCGGTCGATTTCGTCTTCCTCGACGACCAACCCACAGTCCCGACAGACCGTCTCGCCGCGCTCGTGGTCCGTCGAGAGGTGTCCGCCACACTCCGGACAGACCCGCTCCTGTTCGTGGTCGCGTTCCCGTTCTCGCTCGTCGTTCTCGCGTTGGTTCGTCGTCTCTCGTCTTACTCGTGTGTCACTCATGATGGGGGTGGCACGGGCGGCACGGAAGCCGTCATACAAACGCTTCGTGACCCGCTTTCCTAACTATAGGTAATACCGACAACTACTTAAATCTTTCGTCCAATATTTCCAAAACTTCGAAAGAACGCTGCCGAGTATCGATCCAAATATTGTACATAAACCATTATATAGCGGTCGAAACGGGATTTCCAAAACTTTCCGGGGTCGTCGAATTTCGACGATGTGTAGCAACAAATTGTAGTCGTCCAAAAGCGGTCGTATTCAAGCTTTTCGGAAACTCGCGCCGCGTCGATCACCGGGTACGTATTTTTGTCTCGGGTGCGAGTTACTATTCATGAGACGAGCGAAGATCGTCTGTACGCTGGGACCGGCGTCGGACAGCCGCGAGGAGATTCGCGCGCTGGCCGAGGCCGGCATGTCGGTGGCTCGGCTCAACGCCAGTCACGGAACGCCGGCCGATCGGCGCGACGTCGTCGACCGGGTGCGAGCCGTCGACGCCGAGACCGACCGCCCCGTCGCCGTGATGCACGACCTGCCCGGTCCCGAAGTCCGGACCGCTCCGCTGGCCGAATCGATTCACTTGACGGCCGGATCGACGGTCCGGTTCGTCGAGGGCGAGACGGCGACGCCCGAGCGCGTCGGATTGAGCGTCTCGCTGTCCGGCGTCTCCCCCGGCGACGTGGTGTTGCTCGACGACGGCCGCATCGAGACCCGCGTCGAGGCCGTCGACGGCGACGAGGTGGTCGTGACCGTCGAGAGCGGCGGCGAACTCGGCGGCCGCAAGGGCGTCAACGTTCCCGGCGTGGACCTGGGACTGCCGACGATCACCGAGCGCGACCGGACGGAACTCGACGTCGCCGCCGAGGAGAGCGTCGACTTCGTGGCGGCGAGTTTCGTCCGCGACGGCGACGACGTCTACGAGATTCACGCCGCCCTGGAGGATCGCGGCGCGGAGATTCCGGTCGTCGCCAAAATCGAGCGCGCGGACGCGGTCGCCAACCTCGACGACGTCGTGGACGCCGCCGACGCGGTGATGGTCGCCCGCGGCGACCTCGGGGTGGAGTGTCCGCTCGAAGAGGTGCCGATGATACAGAAACGCATCATCCGACGGTGTCACCGCGCGGGCGTGCCCGTGGTCACCGCCACGGAGATGCTGGACTCGATGATCCACGAACGCCGGCCGACGCGCGCGGAAGCGTCGGACGTCGCAAACGCCGTCCTCGACGGGACCGACGCGGTCATGCTCTCGGGAGAGACGGCCGTGGGCGATCACCCCGTCAGGGTAGTCGAGACGATGGCCCGCATCGTCCGCGACGTCGAGGCCAGCAACGAGTACGCCGAAGCGCTAGAACGGCAGGTCCCCGACGCCGACGACACCGAGACGGACGCGCTGGCGCGCTCGGCGCGCTTTCTCGCCCGGGACGTCGACGCGACGGCGCTCGTCGCCGCCACGGAATCCGGCTACACGGCCCGCAAGGCCGCGAAGTACCGGCCCGCGATCCCCATCGTCGCGGCCACGACCGCCGAGACGGTGCGCCGTCGGCTCGCGCTGACGTGGGGCATCGTGCCCCAGTCGGCACCCCACGTCGAGGGTGCCGACCAGGTAATCCAGACCGCCGTCGGGACCGCCTTAGAGACCGACGCCGCCGATCCGGGCGACACCGTCGTCGTCCTCACCGGCATGATGAGCGAACTCGACGGGATGGACACCGCCAACACGCTGAAGGTCCACGTGGCCTCCGAGACCGTCGCGTCCGGCCGCCCGGTCGTCTCCGGCGTCGCCTCCGGCCCGCTGTACCGGACCGACGACGGCGACCTCTCGGCGGTGCCCGACGGCGCGATCGTCTACGTCGCGGCGTCCTTCGACGGAGAGTTCGAGGGCGACCCCTCGCGGCTGGCCGGCCTCGTCGACGCCGAACCCGGAACGACTGGTTACGTCGCCATCGTCGCGCGCGAACTCGGCGTCCCGGCCGTCTGCGACGCCGTCGTGCCGGACGACGTCACCGACGGGACGGAAATCACCCTCGACGGCGAGCGCGGCGTCGTCTACCGCGGCGTCGTCTCCCGACGGACGACACGCGACGAGTGACGACGTCCCGATCGGAGCGCCCGCCTCACTTCAGCCCACCACGGACGCCGCCGTGTGGACGCGACCGGCAGTACGAATCCGCACGCCTTTGTACCACCGCGTCGAAATCGACAGACGGACACGACGTCCCGAACCCGCCCATATATTTCTGGCTAAATCCTAATATTTGTTTAATGGTTTTGAATCCATTAGTCAGCCATATAGCCAAGTTTTACCAGGGACTTGCAAACAGGAATTGATATGAGTACGACACCAGAAAGCAGCCAGACCGCCGACGGCCACTTCACGAGTCCCGAGTTCCGCGAGCAACTCCGGGAACTGCCGCCGAGCGCGAAACTCGTCGCGAAGGTCCTCGAAACGGACGCACCGCTCTCGCAGGGACAGCTCGCCGAGAAGTCGCTGCTGCCCGACCGGACGGTACGATACGCCCTGAACCGGCTCGAGGACTCCGGCCTCGCCGACTCGCGGTACAGTTTCACGGACGCCCGCAAGCAGGTGTACTTCCTCGACGACTAATCCGTATGCAGGCGACGGCCGTGCTGGGGTCACGGCGGTGCCCGTCCGGACCGCCGTCCGCGGCCGCCCGGCGTGACGAGACGCCCGCGTCGGTCCGACGGTGCCCTTTTGCCCGCTCGCGCGAACCCGGTGACATGGAGTCGCTGGAAGCCGAGTTGCAGCGAGCGAGGGACCTCGACGTCGACGACCTCGCCGACGCCATCGAGACCATCGGGTTCGAGTGTACACGTTGCGGTGCCTGCTGTAAGGCGGTCGAGTGCGACGAGCGAGCGGACGAGAGAAACGACGCGAACCGCGAGGAACACACCGCGACGGTGTTTCCCGACGAAATCCGCCGGTTGCAGGCGACCGACGACTACGACTGGCGCGACGTCGCCCGGCCGATGCCCTACGGACTCTCGGACGGGCCGGACGGACCGGAGGGCGAGACATTCGAGTGGGCGTTGCAGACCGACGACTGTGGCGACTGCGTCTTCTACCAGGAGAGCAACGGCACCGGCGCGTGTACCGTCCACGACGACCGGCCGCTTATCTGCCGGACCTACCCGTTCAGCGTGGCACTGGGCGGAACGAGCCAGCCGATGGGGGAGGCCGTCGACGAAGAAGGAATCGTCCGCGCACACGAGTGTGAGGGGCTGGGGCGGGAGATCGACCGCGCGGACGCGCGCTCGCTGGCCGCCGCGCTCAAAGAGCGAGCGATTCGGGAACTCGAAGAGGCGATCGCGATCCGGGACGGCTACCGACCGGCCGGCGTCGACGGCGTCGTCGTCCACGACTCCGAGGGCGCGAAACGTCCCGACGGAACCTTGCTCGACCGTCGGCGAGACACCGAGTGAACGCCGCACGATCGGGCCGACGAACGGCCGAAAGCGGCCACGAACGCGTCGGTAAGTTCTTTACGACTGGCTCGTCATGCATCGACCGGAGGTCTCACATTGGAAATCTCAGATGAACTCCTGTGTCTGTTCAGTGCGGACGTCTCCGCGGAAGGGGACCGCTACGTAATCGAAGTACCACGCCGCGAGATCGAGACGGGGTCGGTCGACCCGGACGAGACGTACCGGGTCGCGCTCATCGCCAGCGAACGGCAGTCGACGAACGGCGAAGAGGACACCGAGACCCCCTCGGGCGAACCGCAGCCCCCGGTGGAAACGGGCGAGATTCGCTACGTCGAAATCGAAGACATCGGCAAACAGGGCGACGGAATCGCCCGCGTCGAGCGCGGGTACGTCATCATCGTTCCCGGTGCCGACGTCGGCGAGCGAGTGAAAGTCGAGGTGACGGAAGTGAAGTCCAACTTCGCCGTCGGCGAGATCATCGACGAGACCGTCTGAGAGTGACTGCGGTGAGGGTTACAGCGCCGACCAGGACCCGAGCGCGTGGCTCCAGGAAGCGACGTCGGCGATCCAGCGAGCGGCGACGAACTTCTTGAGAAAACGGGCGGGATAGGACCCGAAGGTGCGGACGGGCCCGACGGGAACCGTCGCGACGGCGGCTTCGCCGACGGAGACGAGCGTCCCCTTGTCCTCGTAGGACCACGTTTCCAGAGGATCGTCGTCCATGGCGCGGAGGATGTTGGTCGCGGCGACCTCGGCGGCCTGCCAGGCGGCCTGGGCGGTCGGGGGAATCCGGCCGCCGTCGTCCTCGACGAGCGCGGCGTCGCCGAGTGCGAACACGCGCGGGTCGCTGGTTCGGAAGGTCGCGTCCGTCTTGACGCGGTTGCGCTCGGTTTCGAGGTCGGTCGACTCCATGACTTCGCGGCCGGTGATGCCGCCGGCCCAGACGAGCACGTCGGCGGGCATGGTCGCTCCGGAGTCGAGGTGAATGCGGTTTTCCTCGGCGCGGGTAATGCGATAGCCCGAGTGAACCTGCACGTCTAGGGACTCGAGGTGGTTGCGAACCTGGCGGCGCATCTTCTCGCCGTGGCCGTCGAGGACGTCGTCGCGAGCGCCGACGACGTGGACGTCGACGGGGAGCGATTCGTCGTCGCGGAGTTCGGCGATTTCCCCGGCGATCTGGACGCCGGTCAACCCCGCGCCGCCGACGACGACGTGCAGGGGATCGGCGGGCGAGGCGTCTTCGGCCCCCAGGGTGACGTCGCGGTGGATGGCCAGCGCGTCGTCGAGGCCCTTCAGTTTGTGAGCGTGGAGTTCGAGGCCGGGAACGCCGTGGTAGGCGGTCTGGCTTCCGATGGCGACCAGCGCGTAGTCGTACTCGAGGGTGCGACCGTTCGCCAGTTCGATGATCCGCCGGTTTTCGTCGACGTCGACGACGTATCCCTGGACGAACTCGGTCGACTCGGTTTTTATCTCCTCGACCGGGATGCGAATCTTCTCGGTGACCGTCGGATCACGGATGGCACGGTGGGCCTCGTGGAGGACGAGGTGGTAGTCCCTGTCGGCCACCCAGGTGAGTTCGACGTCTACGTCCGCGTCTTCGAGTTGTTGGATAGCACTGGTCCCCGCATATCCGGTCCCCATCACGACGACCTGCTCGGTCATACGTCCGTTCGTGCCGACTCCACGATAGTATAACTTTTTGATTTGATATTTTCTGTTTCGTGCTATCGTCCACCAGAGTGGGTGCGGATTTCGGGACTTAGGAGGCCTGAGAACTGCGTGTCACTCCGGACCAATGGGACTCCTGTGAAAATATAAGGTGATTATTTTCAACTTTTGTATGTATTCGACGAGCGTCCAATTCGGCCCGACGCTCCCGGACAGCACGAGAGACTACCCCCCTGGACCGATCACGAGGACAGCAGCCATTCCGGTGACACCGGGTCGAAATCGACCGGGAGGATTTCCTCCACATACCAGGACCGGAACGACGCGGGTCGGCGACCGGAGGATTCGCTCCCAAAACCGCACGACGTGAGCGTGTTAACCGAGTGTACCAAACCCACTATAGGAGAGACGCCCCTTCGTGACGGTAGCTATGAGCACGACCGCGGCCACCGGTCAGGTCCTCTCGGAGAAACAGCGACGGATCAGCGAGTACCTGCATCGACACGCCGACGACCAGACCTACTTCAAATCGCGGCTCATCGCGGACGACCTCGGGCTGTCGGCGAAGGAAGTCGGGACCAACATGGCCGCCGTCAAGGACGCCGACAACGGCCTCGACGTCGAGAAGTGGGGCTACTCCTCATCGACCACGTGGAAGGTCACCGTCTAGGCCAGGACGCCACCGGCTACACCGGGACAGCCACCGTCTAGACCGACGAGAATCACACGCGGCCGGTCGTCGCCGGGCGCGTCACGGATCGTAGGATACCAGTTCGTCGGCCCGACCCGCGAACGACCGCACGTTCTCGTCGAACGACCCGGCGTGACGGACCAGCAACAACAGCAGCGTCTCCGGACGCCGGAGGCGATAGCCGTCCTCGCGTTCGAGCAGGCCAGCGTCGGCGAGTTCCGCGGCGTACTTGCTCACCGACGGGCGGGAGACGCCCACCCGGTCGGCCAGTTCGGCACCGGACAGGTCCGGGTCGCGCAACAGCGCCAGCACCATTCCCCGCGGCGTCGTCCGGCGGAGATAGCCCAGCGCGACCTGCTCGAACTCCGAGAAGCGGCCGGCGGGGAAAAACCGGCGGTAGTCGCCATCCCGCCGGCTCTCGATCACGCCGGCGGTCTCGAGTTTCCGGAGGTGGTACTGGGTCTCGCCGGTCGCCAGGTCCAGGTCGTCGCGAATCTTCGAGAAGTGCGCGCCCGGCGTCGTCGAGAGGTAGCCCGCGATGGCCTCGCGCGTGTCGGCGTCGCCGCCGCTGCCCGACGCGTCCGCGAGGCCGACCAGCGGCGACGCCGCACCGAGGGCGGCGAAGCGTCGTAGCGTCGCCCGTTTGCTCTCGTCTATTTCGCCATCCCCGGCCATTAGCGACCCGTTAGCGGACGACCCCTAAAACGCCTTCGACGGTTCTCGGATGCGAGCGAACGGTAAGCGCGTCCTTCCGTCGCGGTAAGGGCGTCCTACGTGCCGAAAACAGGGGGCGGCCGTCGACAGCGGACGACAGAATCGTCGACGTACGGATAGCTACTCGGTCTCTTCTTCTAGTTCGGCGTCCATCTCCTCGATGACCTCGTCGGGGCTTTTCATGTCGGCGGGATCGTCGCCTTCCATGATGGCCTGGGCCTCCTCCTCCATGTTCTCGACGTCGAGTTCGGCCTCCTCGTCGATGGCCCCGATGATCTCCTCGATGTCGTCTAGACCGATGAGTTCCCGCGTCTCCTCGTCGAACTCCAGGCTGTCCAGGGACTCGCCGTCGGCCTGGACGTCGCTGCCGGTGAGGTGCTTGCCGTAGCGTCCCACTAGCGAGGACAGTTCCTGGGGGAGCACGAACGTGGTGGACTCGCCCTCGCCGATGGACGCCAGCGTCTCCATGCCCTTGTCGATGACCGCGCGCTCGCCCATCGACTCGGCGGATTTGGCGCGAAGCACCGTCGAGATGGCATCACCCTGTGCTTCGAGAATCTGGCTCTGTTTTTCACCCTGTGCGCGAATGATGTTGGACTGTTTGTCACCCTGGGCCGTCTCGATGGCGCTCCGGCGTTCACCCTGCGCTTCGAGAATCATCGCGCGGCGGCGACGCTCCGCGGACGTCTGTTGCTCCATGGCCTGCTGGACGTCCTGGCTGGGGTTGACCTCCCGGACCTCGACGCTCTCGACGCGGACGCCCCACTCGTCGGTCGGCTCGTCGAGTTCCTTCCGGATGCGAGCGTTGATCTCCTGGCGTTTGTTCAGCGTGTCGTCCAGTTCCATGTCGCCCAGCACCGCCCGCAACGTGGTCTGTGCGAGGTTCGAGACCGCCCGCTTGTAGTCGTCTACCTCGAGAAAGGCCTTCTTGGCGTCCATCACCTTGATGTAGACCACGGCGTCGGCCGTCACCGGGGAGTTGTCCCGGGTGATCGCCTCCTGTCGCGGCACGTCTAGCGTCTGGGTCCGCATGTCGAACACGTACGTCTTCGAGACGAACGGCGGCACGAAGTTGATACCCGGCTCTAACAGTTTCCGGTACTCGCCGAAGACGGTCAGCGCGCGCTTCTCGTAGGCGTTGACGATCTCGACGGCCTGGTAGACTGCCACCACCGCGATGAGCAACAGCACGATCGGCACGATGGGTAACGTCACCCCCAGCGACTGAAGTACGACGGGAAGCATAACACACACCCTTAGCAGGGTCGAAAGAAAAGGCTTCCGCGGCGAACGGTTCGCCGAGAGGTCGCTCCAGTGCCGCGGGAGAACGCCATCACGCCGGTTCGGCGTCCGTGTCCCGTTCTGAGTCCTCGTCCGTGTTCCGTTCGGCGTCCTCCCTGGAGTCCGGGCTACCTGCCGCTTCGCGAGCGGCCCGCGCACGGGCGAGTTCGCGGTCGATGTCGTCGGTATCGAGCGATTGGACCGTCAGGACGTTCCCGCCGCCGGGTTCGACGACGACGATCCGCGTTCCCTCCTCGATTTCGTCGTCCATCGACCGGGCGCGGTAGTAGGGGTTGAAGCCGCCGTCGTCGAGTTTCACCTCGCCGCCGCTGTCGGTGACCCGTTCGGTCACTCGACCCGTCGCTCCCCGTAGCGATTCGGAGTCGCTGGTCTGGTCGGTGCCCTTGCCGCCGTAGAAGTCGAACTGCCGGTAGACGTACAGCGACGCGCCGCCGACGACGACGACCAGCGCCGCGAGGACCATCGTCGTCACCACGGGCCCGAGGCTGGCCGGCAGGAACAGCCCCACGAGTCCGGCCACCAGCAGCGCGACCCCGATGACGATGAAGTGTGCGCCGGGCGCGAGTGCCTCCCCGATTATCAGTGCCGCGCCGGCGATCACCAGCAGCAGCGCGACGTTGTCGCCCAACAGCGGGAGTGCCATACGGCGACTAGGGACGGGTCGCGGTTAACGCTTCGGTGCGATCGCGGTTCTCGACGTCCTCCACGCGGCTAGAGTGGTATGCACCCCAGTCGAAAGACGGTCCAGAGAGGGCTTCGAACAGGCGGAAATTCCTACCAGCGTACCGTGGTCGGCCAGCCGACGCGGACGGGGGCGTTCTGGCTGGGTCTCACGCCGCCGCCGGCGACGGTGCAGAGGTTAGTACGTCTTCGCGAAGTAGGCCGTTTCCTCGGCGCGTTCTCCGCAGATTGCGCACTCGTCGTGGATCGGTTCTTCGTCGCGGTCTAGCGGCACCATCACGATTTCGGCGGCGATGGCCTCCTTGATGGGCTGTTCGCACGCTTCGTCGCCACACCAGCCACACTTGACGTAGCCGCCGTGCTGGCCGATGGTGCCCAGAATCTCCTCGCGACTCTCGGCCTCGCGGACGTTCTCTTCGAGTGTTTCCTCCGCGCGCGCGTACAGTTTCGCGTGGACGGTGTCGAGGTGCTCGGCGACGGTGTCGGCGGCGTTCTCGCGGTCCTCGGTGACGGTCTCGCCGTCGGGGCGGTGGACGAGCGTGATTTCGTCGTCGTCGACTTCGTTGGGACCGATTTCGACCCGGAGCGGGACGCCCTTCAGTTCCCACTCGTTGAACTTGAAGCCCGGATTGCGGGACTCGCGGTCGTCGAGTTCGACCCGAACGCCGTCGTCGTCGAGGTCGGCGGCGACGTCGGCGGCGTACTCGACGACGGCCTCCTTGTCCTCGTCGGTCCAGATGGGAACGACGACGACCTGTTCGGGCGCGAGCGCGGGCGGGGCGACCAGTCCCTGCTCGTCGCTGTGGGTCATGATGAGCGCGCCGATCGCGCGCCAGGAGACGCCCCACGAGGTCGTATGCGAGAGCTTCTCCGCTTCGTCCTCGTCGACGTAGGCGATGTCGAACGCCTCCGCGAAGGAGGTTCCGAGGTGGTGGCTGGTCGCGCCCTGGACGGACTTGCCGTCGGGCATCAGTGCCTCGACCGTGGTGGTCGTGTGCGCGCCGGGGAACTTGTCGTGGGGCGGCTTGCGACCCTTCAGGACCGGCATCGCGAGCGCGTCCTCGTAGAGCCGTTCGTACTGGTCGAGTCGGAGCATCGTCTCGTCCCAGGCGGACTCGTGGCCGGCGTGGGCGGTGTGGCCCTCCTGCCAGAGGAACTCCTTGGTGCGGAAAAACGGCTTGGTCTCGGTGGCCTCCCACCGGACGACCGAACACCACTGGTTCACGCGTAGCGGGAGATCGCGGTGGCTGCGGACCCACTGGCTCATGTACGGCGCGATGATGGACTCGCTAGTGGGCCGTATCGCCAGCCGCTCGTCGAGTTCCTCGTAGCCCCCGTGGGTCACCCACGCTACCTCGGGGTCGAACCCCTCGACGACGTCTTTCTCCTTCTCGAGATAGCTCTCGGGGATCATCATCGGGAAGTAGGCGTTGCGGACCCCGGTGTCCTTGTACCACCCGTCGAGCGTCCGCTGGAGGTTCTCCCAGAGGGCGTAGCCGCGCGGACGCGTGATGATGAACCCTCCCATGGGGGCGTAGTCCGCGAGGTTGGCCTTCTGGACGACCTCGGCGTACCACTCGCCGATGTTGTGCTCCTTCGATTCGGTGATACCGAGCTCTTGCTCGCCGCTCATTGATGGGAACGTGGCCTAGGGCGCTAATAAACTCCCCGAAGCGGCCGACTGACGCGTCCGATCGACGACGACCGCGGCTGTCCGCCCGAATCGACGGTCACAGAGCACTGGCCGGCAGTGTCATACGCTTCGCCGCCGAACGTCGGCTATGTCGGACGGCACGCCACCGGACGGAGAAGATCGCTCGCCCGAGGACGACGGTCCACTCGGCGGCGACGGCCACTCGCACGAGCGTCCGTCCCCACTGACCGCGAGCGAATCGGGTCTCGTCTCTAGAGAGTACCGACCGCGGACTCACGGCCCGGAACTGGTCACGTCCTGGCCGCTCGGCCGGCCACCGGTGGGTCGGGGCAACGAGACCGCCTGGTCGATTACGACCAGCGAGTACGTCACGGTGCAGCGCACTCGGCTCACCCTGCCGTATCTCGGCGCTCTCGATCGTGCGCCGCTGTACCTGAACGTCGTCGGCCACGCGACGGTCGCCGACGGCGCGACGCTGTCGCTGTGGCTCGAACAGGACCACCTCGACGGCGAACACTACGAACTCGAAGCCGACGTGCGCCGCTCGGGACACTTCCAGTTGCCTATGGTCGAGGTCGTCCCCGACGGACCGGAGGACTACGTCGGCGGCCACGACGTCTACGGTGGCTTCACGCTCCGGGCGCGCGTCGCGGGTGGGATCGCACGACTCGACGGCGGGACGGCCGTGCAACTGTGGAGCGAGTGACCATGCGCGTCGGCATGGTCTTCGATCTGCACGTGACCGAGGGCCAACGCAGGCCATACGACGGCTTCGAGCGCGCGAAGCGCGGCCTGCAAATCCTGAACGACCGGAACGTCGACTGGACGCTCGTCGGCGGCGACCTGCGGTCGTTCGCCTCGAAGAACGCCGAGCGCGTCGGTCCGTGGGGCGAGTGGGCGGGCGACCCCGACAATCCCTACTTCCGGCGGGACTTCGAGCGCGTCCGGCGGTTGCTCGACGACCACCTCGACTCGCCGTACCGGGTGATTCGCGGCAACCACGACCGACCGCTGTCGGTCTTTCGCGAGACGTTTCCGCCCGAGGAGTTCCCGCGGTGGGACGCCGTGCGCGAGGGCGGCGTCCGGTTCGTCTTCCTCGATTCGAGTCCCAGCGAGGGGTATCACAGCCTCTATCAGACGCAGAACTTCGTGACCGCCCCACAACTGTCGATGCTCGATCGGCTGATGGACCGCGATCCTACGGTACCGACGTTCGTCTTCTGTCACGCACCGCTGGCCCCGTTCCGGAGCCTCGACCCCGACTGGGAGACCGGTCGAACGGCCGCCTATCGGTTCACCCTCAACTACCCCGCCGTCCAGCGACGCCTCGAACGGGGCGACGCCGTCGTGGTCAACTGCGGCCACTACTCGCCGGACAGGGGACGCGCCACGACGCGGGTCAACGGCGTCACGCACGTCATCGCGCGTCACTTCGGCAAGAGCGATCCAGACTACGACGGCGACGTGCGGTGGATGGACGTCGACGCCGACGGCGGCGAAGCCGTCGTCCGATACTACGACCTCTCGACGGACGAAACCGGCGTCATCACGCGTGTGGAGTGGTGACCGGTCGGCGACCTATCACGCGTGTGGAGTGGTGACCGGTCGGCGATGCTACTCCCGGAGAGAGGACTCGATGGACGCGACGAGCGCGTCTTCGAGGTCGGCGTCCCGAAAGCTCGGGGCGACGTTGACGTCGACGGCGTAGTAGTCGCCGTCGCTACGAACGAAGTCGACGCCGAGCGCGCGAGCGTCGAACCGCCCCACGAGGTCCGCGACGCGGGATTCGAGCGTCGGGTCCGGATCGGTGGTATCCAGGAGTTCCTTCTCGCCGAAGAGTTTCGAGCGGACGACCAGCACGCGGGTCTCGATTCCGTCGCCGGTGTCGACGGCGTAGTACTTGTAGTCGACCGGTTCGCTGCGCAGCAGTTCCTGGTAGAAGTCGCCGTCGCCGCCGACGGACGGTTCGCCCTCCCACCCGTAACGCGTCTTGGCGACGTACTCGCCGGTCGGTTTCTCGAAGGTGACGGGCGGCGTCCGACAGCCGACCGCGTCGAGGGCGTACAGCGCGACCAGCCGACAGGACAGCGCCGTCGTCGGGACGAACCCGTTCCAGGTGGGCACGCCCGTCCGGTCGGCGTAGTGGAGCGCGCGAAACGACGCCAGGCGCACCTTCTTGTTGACCAGCAGGGCCAGTTCGTCGATGGCGTTGTGGGGAATGGGAACGCCGGGTTCGAAGAAAACGACCTCGCGGTCGCGGCGCGCTACTCTCGCCGCGACGCTGGCGAACACCGGGTGGTCGGCGTTGCAGACGAGCCCGACGGGACCGTTCGTCCCCATGGTCGGCTCACGACGAGGAGCGGGATAAGCCTGGGGCCGTCGTTCGTTCTGCCGGCCGCAAGGCGTGCTGGCGTCCGAGGTACCGAACCGCTACCCGAACAGCCGTTCGCGTAGCGAACGCGCGTGTTTCTTCTCGGCCAGCAACACCGACGAGTCGATGTCCTCGACGACGTCCATGACGAGCGACCCGGAAACGAGCCGCTGGAGCAGTCCCCGTTCGGTCGCCCCGAGGACGACCATCGTGGCGTCGGCGGCGGCCGCTTCGATGGCGGTTTCGGGGTCGCCGTGCTTGACGCGAAGCGTGGCGTCGTCGAGGTCGTGATCGGCGGCCCACTCCTGCAGGAACGCCTCGCCGTCGGTCCCGTCGTCGGCGACGTGCAACAGCGTCACCTTCGAGCCGTACTCCGCGCAGAGGACGGCCGCGAGCGACGCACTCAACTCCGAGTCGGGGCCGCCGGCGGTCGGCACGAGCAGGTGCGACGGATCGAACCCGCGGTCGCGAAAGAGCACGAAGTCACAGGGCAGCGTCTGGGTCACTTCGTCGAGCGCGCTCTCGGCGCGGCCCGGCGACCCGTGTGTGCCCGGCCCCCAGCCCATCACCACGAGGTCGGCGTCGTGGCTCTTCGCGGCGTCGAATATCTCCTCGAATCCGCGGTGGGAAAGGATCGTGTGGGTCTCGACGTCGACGCCGAACGTCTCGGCGTCCTCGCGGGCGCGTTCGAGCAGGTTCTCGCCGTCGGGGTCGAGTCGGTCGACCTCGTCGGCGGCGCGGGACAGCGACGTCTGGTCGGGGACGGTGACGATGTGGACGGCGTCGACGGCACCGTCGTGTTGCCTGGCGATGGCGCTGGCCAGCGTGATGAGGTCCGTCTCGTGTTCGGGGTTGGCCAGCGGGACCATCACGCGGTACTCGCCGCCGTCGGGGGCGACGCTGCTGGCGGCCGTCACCGCCGAAGCCGGCATCCGATCGGCCCGTTCGAGGATGAACTGCGAGAGGATGCCCTGTTTGGTCGCCCGGGTGCGCGCGTACAGGAAGTACCACGCGACCGCGCCGACGACCAGCGCCGCGCTCAGGGCGACGATGGTCGGCGCGATGAAGACGACGAGCGCGAAGGAGGTGACCGTCCCGAGGATCGGCGTTATCGGGTACAGCGGCACCTCGTAGTCGGGATCGTAGTCGGCGGCGTCGGCCTCGTGCATGACGACCAATGCCACGTTCAACAGCCCGTAGATGACCAGGTGCAACACGCTGCCCATCGTCGCCAGCGTCTCCACCGAGCCGGCGAGGATGAACAGCAGGATGAGGCCGCCCGTGACCCCGATGGAGCGGTAGGGCGTCCCGAATCGAGGATGGATCTCGTTGAGGTCGGGACTGACGATGCGGTCGCGTCCCATCGCGAAGTTGATGCGCGAGGACGCCAGGATGGACGCGTTCGCGCTCGAAGCGGTGGCCAGCAGGCCGCCGACGAGCATCGCGACGGCACCCGCGGGACCGAGGATCAGCCGCGCCACTTCGACGACGGCGATGTTGTTGGCCGACGCTGACTGGAGGTCGGCGATGAAGCCCTGTTCGACGGCCCCGATCATTACGACCAGTACGAGCGCGTAGATGACCGACACGAGCACGACGCTGCCGATGACGGCTCGCGGGAGGTTCCTGCCGGGATCTTTGATCTCCTCGGCGACGCTCGTGATCTGGACGAAGCCGAGATACGACACGAAGATGATGCCGGTGGTCGTGACCATCGGGCCGAGGCCCGTTCCCGGCGGGAGGTTCGCGGGGTCGGCCCGGAGCGCCCCCACCACGGTGAACACGCCCAGGATGGCGACCAGCAACACGACGATGACGTTCTGCAGGCGGCCCGTCTCCTTGGCACCGACGTAGTTGACGCCGATGAACAGCACCGCCCCGGCCAGCGCGATCAGTTTCGTCGTCGACAGGATCAGGGGGCCGAGGTGGACGGCACCGGCCAGCCCGAAGATGCTCTGGATGTAGCGGCCGAACCCGAACATGTAAAACGCCGAGGCGAACGCCAGCCCGAGCCAGTTCGCCCAGCCAGCGATGGAGCCAAACAGCGGTCCGAGCGCGTGGTTGACGTAGAAGTACGCGCCGCCGGATTTGGGCATGGCCGTCCCGAGTTCGCTGGCCGACAGCGCCGTCAGCAGCGCGATGGCCCCGCCGAGCAGGAACGACGCGACCGCCAGCGACCCGGCGTCGGTGATCGCCCGACCGGGCAACACGAAGATTCCCGCGCCGATCATCGTCCCCACGCCGATGGTCAGCGCCGCCAGCGGCCCGAGGTCCTTCGCGAGTTCCTCGTCGCTCACCCGCCGTCACCTCCGCCGTGGGGCAACACGACCACGGGACGGTCGTTCTCGGTCACGAGTCCCCGGGCGACGTCGCCGGTGAGCAACTCGACGAGGCGGCTGCCACCGCGCGTGGCGACGACGACGGCGGTCGCGTCGGCGTCCTCGGCGGCGTCGAAGATCGCCTCGACGACGTCGGTCCCGTACCGGACGTCCCGCTCGACGGGCACGTCGGGAAGATCGGCCTCCGCGGCGTCGAAGATTTCGTCGGCGTACTCCTCGCGCTGTTCGACTCCGGCCTTGTCCGGCGCGCCGCCGGCCTTCTCGACGACGTAGACGAGGACGACTCGCTCGGCGTCGCCCAGGTACGGGCGGGCCGACCGGGCGGTCGCGGTGGCGTCGTCGGGGCTGGCCAGCGGCACGACGACGCGTTCGAGGAGGTCGGTCACGCACCCACGCCTCCGGGGCGCAACTGCGGCTGCCGTGTGACCCGGCGGTGTCCGACCGATTCGCGAGGGACCCAGTCCATGGTGTGACCCTGACGCGTGAACCACCAAAAAACCACGTATCGCCACGTATCGGCGGGACGGCACGAGCACGCGAACGTCGTGAGCGCGAGGTCACGCGAACGGGCTCGGTCGCTCGCGCCAGGGCCACCCCGGCAGTCGCGTCTGAAACCCCGCCGCAAGCGCGGCGTCGCAGTCGTCGAGCCCCGCGGGGTCGCCGTCGTCGCCGTGGCTCAGCAGGTCCGCGTAGTGGAAAGTCGCCTCCCCGAGCAGTCTGAGCGGTTGCTCGCCGGCGATCGTTCCCGCCAGTTCCCGGCCCAGGAGTTCGTCGACGACGAAGCCCGGGTAGTCGTCGGCGACGTCGAGGTCGCGCAACAGCGCCACCAGCGCGGCGACGTTGACCGCGTGGTCGCCGTCGTCGAAGACGGTCGCGACCGCGTCGTGGTACTGTTCGACCGAGACGGTGGCCACCTCGACGTCGAAGCGGTCTCCGAGGTCCGCCCGCACCTCGTTGAGTAGCGGGACCACGACGGGAGCACGCCCGCGGACCCACTCGCGCTGTTCGGAAACCGTGGCTTGCGTCACGCGCATGTCCCTCGTACGGACGCCAGCCGCTACTACTTTGTTGTCGATCCGGTACCGTCCGCGTCGCCGTTGGCTGGCCGGCCCGCTCATGTTTTGCGAAGGCTTTTATAATCCGAGGGGATAACGGCTCACACAGGTCGGTTTTCCGGACCCACCGACTAGTGTGACGGGTCCGGAGTCACTTCCCGAACAGTGGGACAAACGACCACGACAGCATGACTGGTATCCTTCCACGCACGTCCAGCAGTTCGCCGACGGCTCCGTTCGACGCCCGTTACGGGCACGACTCGGCGGCCGCACGGATACCGCCGACCGGTCGCGACGCCGGCACACTCGGCACGACCGGGAACTGTCAGGGACCGTGGACACCTTCTGAGCTATGAGTACGGTAGAGAGCCAACTCGACGACATGCGAGCGACGATCGAATCGGAAGTACCGAACGACATTACCATCACCGAGGTGACCTACGAGGGGCCCGAACTGGTGGTGTACACGCGCGATCCGAAGAAATTCGCGCGCAACGGCGACCTCATTCGCCAGCTAGCGAGCAAACTCCGCAAGCGCATCACCGTCCGCCCGGACCCGTCCATCCTCTCGCGGCCCGACGACGCCCGCGAGCGCATCGAACGGGTCATCCCCGAGCAGGCGGGCGTCACGGACCTCGATTTCCACGCTGACACCGGCGAGGTCGTCATCGAGGCCGAGAAGCCGGGTATGGTGATCGGCCGCCACGGCTCGACCCTGCGGGAGATCACCCAGGAGATCGGCTGGACGCCCGAGGTCGTCCGGACGCCGCCCATCGAGTCCTCGACGGTGAGCAACGTCCGGAACTTCTTGAAACAGGAACGCGAACAGCGCCGGGACATCCTCGAACGCATCGGCCGTCAGATCCACCGCGAGGAGATGTCGGGCGACGAGTGGGTCCGCATCACCACGCTCGGCTGTTGTCGCGAGGTCGGCCGCGCCTCGTTCATCCTCTCGACGCCCGAGACGCGGGTCCTCATCGACTGTGGCGACAAGCCCGGCGCGGAGGACGAAGTGCCGTACCTCCAGGTCGAGGAGGCACTCGGTGCCGGCGCGAACACCATCGACGCCGTCGTTCTCACGCACGCCCACCTCGACCACTCGGCGCTGATTCCGCTGTTGTTCAAGTACGGCTACGACGGTCCCATCTACTGCACCGAACCCACCCGCGACCTGATGGGGCTGCTGACGCTCGACTACCTCGACGTCGCAGCCAAGGAGGGCCGCGCCCCGCCGTACGAATCGGAGATGGTCAGGGAGGCCATCAAGCACACCATCCCCCTCGAGTACGGCGACGTCACCGACATCGCGCCCGACATCAAACTCACCTTCCACAACGCCGGCCACATCCTCGGGTCGGCCATCTCGCATTTCCACATCGGCGACGGCCTCTACAACGTGGCGTTCTCGGGGGACATCCACTACGAGGACACCCGCCTGTTCAACGGCGCAGTCAACGAGTTCCCCCGCGTGGAGACGCTCGTGCTCGAATCGACCTACGGCGGTCGCAACGACTACCAGACCGACCAGGAGGATTCCGAGCGCAAGCTCAAACACACCATCCGGAACGTCCTCGAACGCGACGGCAAGGTGCTGATCCCCGCCTTCGCGGTCGGGCGCTCCCAGGAGATCATGCTCGTGCTCGAGGAGGCGATGCGCAACGGCGATATTCCGAGCGTTCCCGTCCACTTAGACGGCATGATCTGGGAGGCGACGGCCATCCACACGACCTACCCCGAGTACCTGCGCGACGACCTGCGCGACCGCATCTTCCACGACGACGAGAACCCCTTCCTCACCGAGGAGTTCAACCACATCGACGGCGGCGAGGAGGAGCGCCAGGAGGTCGCCGACGGCGGCCCCTGTATCGTCCTGTCGACGTCGGGGATGGTCGAGGGCGGTCCCATCATGTCCTGGCTCGAACATCTCGGCGACGACCCCAACTCTACGATGGTCTTCGTCGGCTACCAGGCCCAGGGCACCCTCGGCCGCCGCATCCAGAACGGCTGGGACGAGATTCCCGTCGGCAACGGCAACGGCCGCGGCCGCGGCCGCGGCAACACCCTCACGCTGAAGATGGACGTCGAGACGGTCGACGGCTTCTCCGGTCACGCCGACCGGCAGGGGCTAGAGAACTTCGTCCGCACGATGAACCCTCGCCCCGAGAAGGTGCTGTGTGTCCACGGCGACGAGTCGTCGGTGCAGGACCTCTCCTCGGCGCTGTACCACGAGTTCAACATGCGAACGTTCGCGCCGAAGAACCTCGAAACCTTCCGATTCAAATAACGGTTCGCTGGTCGATACGTCGTCCTGTCGGGGCCGTCACCGGCTCCCGCTGGCCCACGCGAGAACGTCCGAAAGCAGGTGGTAGATCGGTCGCAGGAAGTAGTTTGCCATCCCGAGCAGGCCGACGACGCCGCCGAGCGTCTGGAGTTCGCCCGGCGTCGCGCCGAGCCAGCCGAGGACCACGACCGTCGCCAGGGCCGGAATCGCCCACAGGAGTCGTCGGTCGGCGTATCGGTCCAGCAGTCCGAGCCGGTCCGGCGAGGATCGGTCGACGAGCACGTACGTCGCGCCGGTCACCACCACCCCCGCCGCGGCCAGCGGCAGGGAGGCACCGATTCCGGCGGCACCGATCCCGACCAGCAACAGTCCCGCCACTAACAACGTGACCGTTACCTGCAACAGCACCCTGTCGTCCATGCACGTCGTTTGCACTAGCCGGCATTTCGGTGTTGCGGGACGGCGAATATTTCCGGCTGCCGCCCGCAGTACCGGTCGTGTCCATCGACCGTACGCGTCTCCGTCGTGTCGTTACGACGGTTGTGGCGACCGCACGCGACGAGCGAGTCACGTTCCTGGCGGCCGCCATCGCCTACTACGCGCTCGTCTCGCTGTTTCCGCTCGTGTTGCTCGCGCTGGCGGCCGCGTCCGCGTTCGGCGGCAAACGGCTCGCGGTCGCGGTGCTCGCACAGGCCGGGTCCGTGCTGTCGCCGGTCGAGGCAGACCTCGTCCGGGCGACGCTCGTCACCGCGTCGGGACGCGGCGGCGCGACCGTGGTCGGCCTCGGACTCCTGCTCTGGAGCGGCCTGAAACTCTTCCGGGGCCTGGACGTGGCGTTCGACGAAATCTACGAGACCGACGGCCGGAAGTCGTTTCTCGAACGGCTCCGCGATGCCCTAATCATCTTCGGCGGCGTCGCGGTCGGCCTCGGAGCGGCCATCGTCGTCGGCTTCGCGGTCGCGCTCTCCGGCGTCCGGGTAGGAGTCGTCGTCGCCAACGCCGTCCTCGTGGTCGTGCTCGCGGCGGTGTTCTTCCCGGTGTACTACCTCGCGCCCGACCGGACGACGTCGGTACGTGACACCCTCCCCGGGACCGTCCTCGCCGCGGTCGGCTGGACGGTGCTGGGGGCCGCGTTCGGCTTGTACGCCGAGCGGGCGACGGCGTTCGAACTGTACGGCCTCGTCGGCGCGGTGCTGTTGCTCGTGACCTGGTACTACGTCGGCGCGGTGGTGTTGCTCGTCGGCGCGACGCTGAACGCGGTCCTCGGAGGACACATCGGATCGGACCGGCAGCTACAACAGGCCTCGCTTCGAGACGACGACCGAGAGCGATGACCGACGGGGCCGACGACCAGCGAGCGGACGATTCGGCGAGCGACGATCGGTCCAGCAGCGACGATCGGTCCGCCAGCGACGATCGGTCCGCCAGCGACGCCAGTGACGTCGGTACGGACGCGGCCGGGCGCGACGACGGAACCGAAGAGCCAACGCCGGACGACGCCGAGAGACCAGCGCCAGACGACACCGACGCCGAGGTCGAACGGCTCCGCGACCGCCTCGACGCCCTCGAAACCAGAATCGACGAGCGGACCCTCCATCGAGACGAGGTCGAGCGCGACCTCCGGCGATACGTCCGGCGTCGCCTCCGTCGCGGTCACGCCCGCGGCTGGGGCCCGTACCTCGTGTTGCTGTACGGGACCGCGATGACGCTGGGTGCGTTCTACTACCTCAGCGGCGGCTGGGCCATCCTGGCGATGCTGGTCGTCTGGCTGTCGACGCTCGGACTGTTCGTCGTGATGGTCGCGGTCGGCTCGGCGTTCGGGGCCGCGACGACGATCGCCCGCGTCGCCGGTCGACTGCGCCGCCTCCGGGAGTGAGCGTCTCGATCCGACGTACCTGGTACGTACCCCGAAGGATTCTCGCCGTCTGGTGGCCACCATTCTCTTTATTCCGTCTCGGCACGTCTAGTACGACATGCCTACCCAGCGAACGACCGGTCGTATCGTCGTCCTACTCGTCGCCTTCTCGATGATCGTCAGCGTCGGCACCGTCGGCGTCGCCGCACAGAGCGACCAGCCCGACTGGGCCGATTCGCTCTATCAGAACGCACAGTCGATGGTGTCGACCTACAACGAACAGGTCACCGCGGACGACCTCGGACAGGCCGCCGGCCAACTGAAAGGCGAGAAGATCGACCTCGTCGTCACCGACCGACAGTCCGGCGAGACCGCGACGTTCTCGTTCCGGATGACCGAGGACCTGAAGATCGTCGAACTCTCGAAGGGGCCGCGCGACGACGCGACCCTGAAGATGACGACCACGCGCGCGACCGTCGAACGGATCAACGGAGCGAACCATCCCGGCGTCGCCTTCCGCAACGCCGTCAAGAGCCGCGACATCGAGATCCACGGCGTCACGCTGGTCAACAAGGTCAAGTGGGGCGTGATCAACGCCGTCGGCGGGGCACTGGGCCTGTTCGGGTGAACGTCCATCGCCGTCCACGTCCCACCGGAAAGTTCCGCTGAACGGTCCCACCCATAACGACAAACGACGAACTAAAGGCGGTGCGTTCGTCCATTACGGGTAATGACCGATCTCGGTACGGCCAGTGCAGCCCCGGGAGAGATAGACGTGGGGCGGCTGACGGTGGGCGAAGCACGAGACGGGAGTTCTGTCGGACTCCCCGTGGCAGTCGTCAACGGTGCCAGCAACGGCAAGACGCTCTACATCCAGGCCGCGAGCGACGGCGACGAACTCAACGGCGTCGGCGTCGTCCAGCGGCTGGTTCCCCGACTAGACGCCCACGAACTGTCGGGGACGATTCTCATCGTCGGCATCGTCAACTATCACGGCTTTCAGGTCGCCGAACACCGCAATCCGATCGACGACACGAAGATGAACCGCGCCTATCCGGGCGACGAGACCGGCACCTCTAGCGAGCGCATCGCCGCGGCCACCTTCGACGCCGCGACGCGCGCCGACCTGATTCTCGACCTCCACCAGGGATCGACCTCCCGCATGATCGAGGAAACGCGCGTCCGCTGTGGCAAGCACCACCGCCTGCACGAGGACTGTCTCGAACTGGCGAAAGTCTTTGGCTGTGGCTACATCCTCGACCAGAAAGGCCCCGACGGGCAACTGGCCCGTGCCGCCCCCGACGAGGGCATCCCCACCATCGACCCGGAACTCGGCGGCAACGTCGGCTGGAACGACCACTCCATCGAGGTCGGCGTCGACGGCGTGTTCAACGTCCTGCGCTACTACGACTTCCTCGACGAGCGCGAGGTCCCCGACCCGCAGACCCGCGCCAGTGGCTTCGAGCAGTACGCCACGCCCTCCGGTGGCCTCGTCACTTTCGAACGCGAGTTGGGCGAGCGCGTCTCGAGCGGCGACCGCCTGTTCACCGTCACCGATCCGTTCGGCAATCCCAAGGCCAAAATCTCGGCCGATTCCGACGGCATCCTCTGGCGAACGCGTCGCCTCCCGCAGGTCGCCACCGGCGAGTACGTCTGCTCGGTCGGTTCGGACATCGACACGTACTGAGACTGCGTCGCCACGTATTCGATCTGTACCGCTCGCGATTACTCCGCGGTGTCCGATTGCGTCGCACCGCGTCGAGTTTCGACCAGTGCCGCGAACTCCTCGGCGAAGTCGGTCACGTCCTCCCAGTCGGTGTACTCGTAGTCACGGGAGGTGTCGACGTCACCGGTGACGTCCCTGGCGATGCGTTTCATCAGCAGTTTCTTGAGAAAGCCGTACTCGGAGTAGCGGATCGCACCGCCGAACTCTCCGATCCTGGCGGGATTCCAGCCGGTCTCGGCGACGAAATCCTCGACGTATCCGCCCGCTTCGGTCCGGCTGTAGGGGTCGTCGGCCGCGGAGGACAGCGACACCTGGAAGAACGCCGTGGGGAGCGACGCCAACGCGTCGCGGTGGTCGGCGACGAACGAGGTCACGGCCGGCTGGTGGTCGCCGAGGTGGATCGACGAGCCGACGACGACGGCGTCGAAGTCGGTCAAGGCCGCCCCGGGGGCGGACTCGGCGAGGTCGACCGTCGTGACCGCGTGGCCGCGCTCCGTCAGGACGTCGGCGACGCGAGACGCTATCTTCGCCGTCTGGCCCTCGGACGTGCCGTACAGGACGAGGACGGATGCCATCGTGATGTGAACCCGTGGTGGGCGCTCAAATCGGTGACGGTATCGCGGTAGCGGGAAGCGAACCCGGAGATTCACTCTTCCCCGCGGTAGGTGAGCACGGGAACGGTCGCCGTCCTGACGACCTTGTCCGTGGTCCCGCCGAGCAGCGTCCGAAGAGAACCGGTGTAGGCGCTTCCCATCACGATGAGATCCATGCCCTCCTCCTCGGCGAAGTCGGCGATGCGCGGACCGGGTCTGCCGTGGGTGACGTGCATCTCGCAGGTGACGCCGGCCGCCTCGGCCCACTCACAGACGTCGCCGAGGATCTCATCGGCGTACGCCTGGAACCGCTCTTCCTGCTCGTCGTCGTCGGTGGTGTAGTACACCGTCCGCGGCGTGTCCGGCAAGTCGATGACGTACAGCGCGTGGACCGTCGCGTCTAGTTCGGCCGCCAGTTCGATGCCGTGCTCGACGCCCAGGTCGGCCTCGTCGCTCCCGTCGTAGGGGATCAGAATGTGTTGGTACATTGAACTCTCCTCGCCGTAGAATACGTCAATAGCGTATATAATCCAGCCGAGTAGTTCCCACGCGATTGGAACGGCAATCGTTCGTCGGGTGTCTCGCTCGGCGGTCGATTGGCGAGCCCTGTCGCTCGGCGGTCGATTGGCGAGCCCTGTCGCTCGGCGGTCGATTGACGGGTGTCTTATAAATCCACCCACTCATGTGGGCACAAGGGCGAGACACATAGCACGTCTACCCCGAAAACGAGCGATGCGCAAAGCAGTCATCGAGATTCCACACGAGGCGTTCGCCGACGTCGGGCTAGCGGCGTTCGTCTCGCTGTACCGCGAGGCCGGACTCAGGAATCTCTCGGAACTGGTCTGTCAGAGCCCCGGCTGTATCGTCGTGATGGAGGTCGACTCGCGGGTTCGCGAGTCAGTGCTCGACGACCTGGACTACGTCGACTGGTGGGAGCGGCTTCACGAGACCGAGGACGAAGTGGTGTACCTGACGAAACTGGTGGTTTCCGAAGCTCTCTGTGCGATTGATGGCGACGCGACGACGGTCACCAGCGAGGAAGTCCAGGTCTCGGCGGACGGACTCGCTATCTCCCTGGTGGGAGCTCAGGACGACATCGCGAAGAACGTCGCGGCCTACGAGGACGCTGGCGTGGGCGTTGCCCTCCATCGACTCGGTGACTACGAGGGGCCGTCGGACCCCTTGGACGCGCTGACCGAGTGCCAGCGCGACGTCGTCGAGACGGCCTACGACCTCGGCTACTACGACGTCCCCCGGACCGTCTCGACCGACGACGTCGCCACCGAACTCGACCTCGACCGCTCGACGGTCACCGAACACCTCCAGCGGGCCGAACGGAACCTGCTGGGGGCGGTGCTGGACGGGACGTGAATCCTCCCAATAGCGTGGGGATCAGGCCGACGTCCCTGGCTCGTCTACGGTCGACCGGCGATTCGCGCTGATACTCCCGCCGGACACCGACGAGTTCTACGTCCACGTCACCGGTCCCGAAGGGACGAAGGAGTTGCTCCGGCGGGGATTCTTCGAGGCGTTCGACGACGTACCACGCCCCGACCGACCCGAGCAGGGCCGACCACGGTAGGAGCGATAACCCCACCAATCACGATGTTGGAGAACACTTCGGCGGTCGAACGGCTGGAACCACCTCGAAGACCGATCCGACGACGCGAGTTGTGCCTGCAAGACCTCACCCGGCAGTACTTCTCGGGCGACCGCGGATTCCCTCACACCAGGCTAGTTCCGTCGAACTGGGTGCGGTCGAACTCCATGTCCATCAAATCGAGGATGGTCGGGGCGACGTCGTAGAGGTCGACGTCCTCGATGCGGGCCCCGGGATCGTCGATCAGCAGCGTGGCGTTGTCGAAACTGTGCATGCCGTTGCGCGGTCCCTTGCCGAAGACGTCCTCGTCGCCTTTGAAGCCGGCCTTGAGGTCGAAGCCGTAGTTGGGGACGACGGTGAGGTCGGGCGCGATTTCGTCGTGGTCGCCGCGGAAGGCCGCTTCTTTGGTGACGACTCGGTCGGCGACTTTCCGCCCGTCGGGCCCCTCGAGCGCTTCGAGTTTCGCTTTGAGGTCCTCGCGGACGGCCTCGTAGTCGTCCTCGGGGACGCTGCCGCGGGGTTCCCGGCCCTCCAGGTTGACGTAGAACCGGCCGGGAATCAGCGAGTAGGCTTTCGTCTCCTCGGCGATGTCGCCGAGTTCGGAGTGGTCGTCATCGTCGTAGGACAGCCACCCCTCCTGGCGGAGCCACTCGTTGAAGTGGACCTCGTAGTCGAGCGTGGTGAACCCGTGGTCGGAGGCGACCATCATGGTGACGTCGTCGGGCAGCATCTCCCGGAGCTTGCCGAGGTACTCGTCGACCTTGCGGTAGAACTCGAAGAACTCCTCGTGGTACTCGCCGTCGCGCTCGTAGTGCTCGAACAGGAAGTGATTGACCCGGTCGGTCGTCATGAAGACGCCGAAAAAGAGGTCCCAGTCGTCCTGGCGGACGTAGTGTTCGAACGCCTCGAAGCGCTTTTCGAGCGTCTCGTGGGCGTCGGCGACGAAGTCGGACTTGTCGTCGTCGTGGCCGAGTTTGGCGTTGACGTCGATGCGGTAGTCGATGCCGTCGAGGTACTCACGGAGGTCGTCGGGGTAGGCGGCCTTGTCGACGCCCGGCGAGAGGAAGCCGCTGACCATCCGCTGGACGTCGCGCTGGGGCGGGAACGTCACGGGGACGTTCAGCACGGTCGCGTCCCGGCCGGCGTCCTCGACGCGGTCCCAGACGCGAGTCGCCTGGACGTCTCGCCCCATCGGCACGTAGGTGTCGTAGGAGTCGACCTCGCGGTCCTGGAACCCGTAGACGCCGGTCTCTCCGGGGTTGACGCCCGTCGTCAGCGCGGGCCAGCAGGCGCTCGATTCCGGCGGGACGATGCTGTCTATCGGGCCGGCGCTTCCCTCCTCGATGAGGCGCGCCACGTTCGGGAACTCGTCGCTGTGCTCGGCGAGCAGACTGAACGGCACCCCGTCGATGCCGAAGAAGGCCACTCGGGGGCCGTCGTCACCTCGAATCCGGTCGAACAGTCCCATACCGCGGGTTACCGCGTTGGGGCACAAGAAGCTTCTTTTCGCGTCCGAACGGAGACGACGTCACCGAACGGGGACCAGTCACTCCGCCGCCGCCGCGTCGCGGGACGGTCGGTCGGGCGCTTCGGGGTCGAAGTTCTCGGGGACGACCGTTGGGTGCTTCATGCCGACGCCGGTCGATCTGATAGCCATCGCGGTTGCCAGTAGGCGCTCGGGACACAAAATATTACCCATAATCATAACACATCGGCGGCGGCCGTGGCTATTACCCGTAGGAATACCCGACTATCGAGGCGAATCGACGGCAGAAACCGGTGTCGAGTACTCGTCGTCGATCGATGTCGATTACCGGTTGTCGATCGATGAACGACGGCCTACGCGAAGTTCTCTTCGTAGAGGTCCATCGCGTGCTCGATGGCGTCTTTCGCGGCGGCCTTGTCCTCCCAGCCCAGCGTCTCGACTTCCTTGCCTTCTTCGAGGTTCTTGTAGGTCGCGAAGAACTCGTCGATTTCGTCGCGCAGTTGCTGTGGCAGGTCCTCGAGGTCGTCGACGTGGTCGTAGCGGGGGTCCTCGGTCGGGACCGCGATGACCTTGTCGTCCTGTTCGCCGTCGTC
>JBDGSB010000049.1:0-10847 GCA_042217765.1 Haloarculaceae archaeon
GGAGCTGACTCGGAAGTGCATCATCCATAACCTAACGCAGGCGGCGAGTTAGGGCCTCGCCGCCTGCTCCCCTTCTCCGGACGTATCCGGGAGAGGCATCGCCGTCGTCATCGGAACAATGGAGCAAGATACCATAGTTGTGACCCTTCAGCAACCGCCGTGAGTGACAGCGACTGCATCTTCTGAGGTCGAAAATCTGTCTTTAGCGCCGTGAGATTGTAGATCAGCGACCCCACCCCGACGCTGTCTGGCGTTCAACAAGGCAAGGTGAGTTCGACCGACATCGCCTCGGGGGCGGCGTCGCCGGGTTGCACGAAGTACAGCGAGAAGTCCTCGAACTCCGCACGGCGCACGAGGTCGTACTCGAGTTGCCGGACGTACCAGCCGATGGCCGCCTCGGCATCCGCGACGCGAATCATCGTGTGGTCGAGGCTCCACCTCGCGCCGTGGTCGCGTTCGACGAGTTCGATCTCGTGGCCGTCGGGGTCGGTCACGAAGGCGTACGAACCCCCACAGGAGTCGGGGTCGCGGTAGTCCTCGACGCCCGCGTCCAGCAGTTCGTCGTAGGCGTCGTAGACGTCCGCGACGCGCACGGCGAGGTGGCCCCAGGCGTCGCCCATCTCGTAGGTGCGGCCGTCGTGGTTGTAGGTCAGTTCCAGCATCGCACCCTCCTCGTGGGCGTCCTCGGGTCCGAGGAAGACGTTGGTGAACGTCTCGGCCTCCCAGCGGCCCTTCTCGACGTAGTCGAAGTGCGTTCGGTACCACTCCAGGGCGGCGTCGAGGTCCTCGACGCGCAGCATCGTGTGATCGAGCGTCGCGTCCATACCCGGTGCAAACGGCGCGGCGGCGAAAAGGCTACCGGCTACCCGCCACGATTCGCCGCAGGTCCGTCCGGTAGCCCCACCAGGCGACCGCCCAGCAGGTGGCCGTCGCGACCGGGACCGCGAGGTAGGTCGGCCGCCGGCCGAACCCGATCGAAAGCGACACCTGCGTGACGCCGAGCAACACCAGGAGGCCGCCGGTGACGCGGCGGTCCTCGCGGTCGCGAAACGCCAGCGCCGCACTCGCCAGCGCGAGGACGTAGATGCCGACGGCGACCAGCCACGGCATCATCAGCGACGGCGGCGCGCCGATCGTGTACTGCAAGTACTCGACCACCGTCGTGACGGTCCCGGTGACGGGGTCGATGAGCGCGACGGGCGTCACGAGAGTGACGAACCCGCGGGTGTAGACGACGGTCCAGGGGACCACGCCGACCGCGAGGACGGCCAGCAGGCGAGCACGCGATCCCGGCCGGTTCGACGCGGCCGCCATGTCACTTCCGGGCGACGATGCGCAGGACGTCCTCGTCGGCGAGTTCGTGGCCCAGTCCGACCTGCTGGTCGTCGTGTTTGGCACTGGGACCGGTCACGCGGGCGAAGCGGAATCGCTCGCTGAACTCGCCGCCGATCTTCTCGCAGGCGTCCGCGACGGTGTCGCCCTCGAAGAGGATCAACGGCTCCTCGTAGTCGACGCCGCGGCCGGGCTTGTCCATGTACACGCGGATGAGTCCCAGTTCGTTCCAGATGGTCTCTTTGAGGCTCTCTAGACCCTTCTCCTCGGTGGCGCTGACGAAGATGGCGTCGTCGGGGTCGACGCCGCGCTCGCGGAGTTGCTCGTGGACCGTCTCGACGTAGTCCGGATCGACGAGGTCGGCCTTGTTGACCGCGACGATGGAGGGCAAGTACACCCGGTTGTCCATCACGCCGTCGATGAGTCGGTCGATGTCGACCTGCTCGCCGACGGTGACGTCGGCGTTGACGTAGCCGTGCTCGCGCAGGACGGCCGTGACGGTGGACTCGTCGACGTCGAGGTCGACGCTGGCGTTGACGTTGATCCCGTCCTTGTGCTTTTTCCGAACCGAGATCCGCGGTGGCTCCTGATCGATGCGAATCTTGTTCGCGTATAGTTCCTCGCGCAGGCGGTCGTACTGGTCGATCTCGAACACCGACAGCAAAAAGAGCACGACGTCGGCGGTGCGGACGACCGACAGCACCTCCTTGCCGCCGCCGCGGCCGCCCGCCGCGCCCTCGATGAGGCCGGGGACGTCGAGCAACTGGACGTTCGCGCCCCTGTACTGGAGCATCCCGGGGTTGACGTCCAGCGTCGTGAACTCGTAGGAGCCGGTCTCGCTGTCGGCGTTGGTGAGCGCGTTCAACAGCGTCGACTTGCCGACGCTGGGGAACCCGACCAGCGCGACCGTCGCGTCGCCGTGTTTCTCGACCGCGTAGCCCGGGCCGCCGCCAGAACCGGACTGGCGTTTCTCGAGTTCCTCTTTCTTCTCGGCGAGTTTCGACTTCAGCCGGCCGATGTGCTCCTCGGTCGACTTGTTGTAGGGCGTGCTAGCGATCTCCTCTTCGAGGTCCTGTATCTCCTCTTCGAGCCCCATTACCGGACTCTCGGCCACCAGTGCTGAAAAACGCTTTCGTTGCGAGAGCCGGCGGGTCGGCCAGCGGTTTCACGCTCGTTACGGACCGAAACCGGTCCCGCGGATTCCCGCTCGTCGTGGAGCGACGCCGGTCCGTCGTCTCGACCTCGCGGGGGCGACGCCGGTCCGTCGTTTTCGATCCGTCGTAATCACCCCGTGACGTCCCGATGAGCGGTCGGGGCGACCGGTCGCCGGAGGCCGAACTCGGCCTGCTGGACGCGACGATGATCGGCATGGGTGCGATGATCGGCGCGGAGATCTTCGTGTTGACGGGGCTGGCCGCCGACATCGCCGGGCCGGGTGCGATACTCGTGTTCGCGCTCAACGGCGTCGTCACGGCGTTCACCGGCCTGTCGTACGCGGAACTGGCCTCGGCGATTCCCAAAAGCGGCGGCGGGTACGCCTTCGTCCGGGAGATTTTCGCCGATCTGCCGTCGTTCCTGATGGGCTGGATGCTGTGGTTCGCCTACATGATCGCGGGGGCGCTGTACGCGCTGGGGTTCGCGCCGAACTTCCTCGAACTGCTGCACGTCTACGACCTGGTGGCGGCCCCGGACGCGGTCGGCGCGCTGGCGATACCGGGCGTCGGCGCGAGCGTTCCGGCCACCGTGGCGCTGGCGTTCGTGGCGGTGCTGGCGCTCGTGGCGCTGAACGCCGCCTCGACGGCTGCCAGCGGGAGCGTCGAGACGATCTTCACCGCGACGAAGGTCACCATCCTCGTCGTCTTCGTCGCGTTCGGTGCGACGTCGCCGCTGTTCGCCGGCGGGGAGTTCCAGCCGCTGTTTCCCGGTGACCGCACGGCGTTCAGCGTCCTGCCGGCGATGGGGCTGACGTTCATCGCCTTCGAGGGCTACGACCTCATCACGACGGTCACCGAGGAGGTGCAAAATCCCCGCGAGAACATCCCGAAAGCGATCTTCGTCAGCCTGGCCGCGACGGTCGCCGTCTATCTGTCGGTCGTGTCGGTCGCCATCGGCACCCTCGGCGCACAGGGGTTGGCGGCGGCGGGCGAGGCCGGCATCGCCGAGGCGGCCACTCGATTCATGCCGACCGGTTTGCCGATCATCAGGAATGGCGGCGCGATCATCGTCTTCGGCGCGGTCTTCTCGACGCTGACGGCGCTGAACGCGGTCGTCATCGCCTCCTCCCGGGTAGCGTTCTCGATGGGGCGGGAGGGCCAACTCTTGTCCCGATTCGGTCGGATCCACCACCGTTTCGGGACGCCGTTCGTCGCGATCCTCGCCAGCGCCGTCGTGATGCTGGGTTCGGTCGCGCTGCCGACCGAAAGCGCCGGCAACATGTCGAGCCTGTTCTTCCTGCTGTCGTTCGTCGTCGTCAACGGCGCGGTCATCAAACTTCGGCGGGAACGGCCGGACATGACCCGTCCCTACGAGATTCCGTACTATCCGGTGCCGCCGGTGCTCGGCATCGTTTTGAACCTCGTACTCACGGGCGTGCTCGTGGTGTACCTGGTGGAGACGGACCCGGTCGCGCTGGGGTTGAGCGTGGGCTGGATCGCGCTGGGCGTCGTCGCCTACTACGGACTGGCTCGCTACCGGACTGCCGACGGCGGCGACGACAGAACGACGCGCGGTGCGGACGCGGTTCCGGAGGACGACTGACAATGGACCTCGACGTACTCATCGCGGGCGGCGGGCGCGTCGGCTTTCAGACGGCCACACTGCTCGTCGACCACGGTCACGACGTAACGATCATCGAACCGGACGAAGACCGGTGTGCCGACATCGCCGACGAGTGGCTGGCGACGGTCATCGAGGGCGACGCCACCAACCCCGACGTCCTCGAACAGGCCGGCGTCGCAACCGCCGACGTCGTCGCCGGTCTCACCGGCCAGACCGGCCTGAACCTGGCGGTCTGTATGGCGGCCAGCGAACTCGCCCCGGGGATACGGACCGTCGCGCGCATCGAGCAATCGTCGGGCGCGTCCTACACGCGCTTCGTCGACGCCGTCGTGTTTCCCGAACACGCCGGTGCGCGCGTCGCGGCCAACGAAATCCTCGGTAGCGACGTCCAGACGCTCGCGGAGGTGACCAGTACCCTCGACATCATGCACGTTCGCGTCGAGGAGGACGCGCCCGCCGCCGGCAAGTCCCTGCGTGACGTCCGCTTTCCCGAGGGGACGCTGGTCATCTCCGACGACGACGGCGAACGCATCTCGCGGCCGGAGACGACGCTGACGCCCGGCAAGCGCTACGTCGTCGCCGTCGAACCCGACGTCGTCGACGAGGTGCTGCGTCTCCTGCGCGGGTGAGTGTGCGTTCTCGTGCGTAGTGTGCGTTCTCGTGCGTAGTGTGCGTTCTCGTGCGTAGTGTGCGCTCGTCGGCCACACGCCCGACGAACAACACAAAGATTATATTCAACGCATCTGAGGATTCCTGACGTAGCTCCCCCGCAGACCCAGCCCTCCACCCGCTGTGGTCGCCAGACAGCGGGAGCTATGGATACGTCATGAAATCCAGAACTATCGTCACGCTGGTACTGATCGCCGCCCTGACCGTTCCGGTCGCCAGCGCCAGCACGGTACCGACGCACAGCGCCGACGCCCCGGACGCCCCGGGAGTCGCGAACCAGGTCGAGACGGCGACGGCCAGCGAATCGTCGGGAAGTAGCGCCTCGGCCGGCGGCAGTACGTCGTCCGCAAGCGCCACCGCCTCGTCCGACGACGGGAGTTCGTCGACGACGAACTACACCCGGTTGTACGTCAGCGACCGGTACCACAGCGTCGAACTCGAACCGGGCGAGTCCGACTCGTTCACCGTCACCGTCGAGAACGGCGAGGACGATCCGGTGACTCTGTCGCCGCACATCGTCGTACCGCGGGTCGGCGAGCGGCCCGTGGAGACGTCGTGGGTCACCGTCCAACTGGACGACGCGACCCTGGCGGCCGGCGCGGAACGGGAGGTGACGGTCGAGATCGACGTCCCCCAGTCGGCCGAACTCGGCCGGTACCACGGCAGCGTCGCGTTCACCAACGAGACCATCCGCTACCCCGGCCGGCCGCCACAGCCGGTCCACGCCGTCTCGTTCAGCACCGAGGTCCGCAAGGACCCGACCGTCTTCGTCCGGTCGGGCCAGCACACCTACGCCCAGATTCGGGCCGGTGACACCTACACCCACGAAATCGTCGTCGAGAACACTGGCGACGAGGCGGTTCCCCTGAACCCCGAGTTCGCGTCCGACCGCCACCGCCACTTCCCGAACGAGAACACCGCCGAGCGCTCGTGGTTCGCCGTCGACGCGCCCAGCGAGGTGCCGGCCGGCGAGACGGCCACCGTGACGGTCACGGTGTCGCCGCCCGCCGACGCCTCCCGGGGCCGCTACGGGACCGAACTCACGCTCGGGCTGAAAGATCCCGCCCGCCCCGACGACAGCGAGTACTGGCAGCGAGTTAACGTCCGGTTCCAGGTGTGGACCCAACCCGACCAGCCCTTCGAGAAGTCCTTCGACGTCACAGAGGGCACCGAGAACGTCACGTTGCGGCTGTCGACCGGCGACCGATACGGACCCGAGAGCGACACGAAACCGCCGAGTTTCGACGTCACGTGGGTCGCGCCAAACGGCACGACCGTCGACGCCGACCGGGCCAGTCGCACCACGAGCGGCTACGTCGACCTCTCCGGCGAGCGCAACGGCGCGACGACCCAGGGGGCCTACGCTACCAACGGCGGACAGCGGGAGTTCGTCTACCGCGTCGAGGACCCGCCCGCTGGCGACTGGTCGGTCCGCATCATGCCCGAGCACGCCGTCCAGTTCCAGTACGAAATCGTCCGCAACGAGGACGGCTAGGACCACGCACGCTCGTGAGTGTGGGACCTGCGCACGCTCGTGGGTCCGGGTAGGTCCGTTCACTCTCGACGCTTTTTCGACGGACGTCGAAGTAGGCCGCCGACACCCGTCCAAAACAGCCGACAACTATATAGTGGTAGTCTGCAAGACGGCCACTGAACATGGACCCTACCCCCAAACCGCGGATCGAGCTGTACGTTCGGTCGCTCCTGCCCGACGGCGCGCACGAACGACAGGACGCCGTCATCGAACGCCTCCGGGACCTGGAGGCCAGCGGCGACGTCGAGGACTTCTCGGTCATCGTCTGGGGCAAACAGGTCTCCCGCGAGTCCGCGGCCGGCCACACGGAGACGGGCCGATACGTGCTCAACCGCGTCGCGGAGTTCGAGCAGTGGGCGCTGTCGCACAACGTCTCGCTGTCGTCGTTCTACCAGACGCAGGCCGTCGGCGACGACGGCGACGCCTCCACCGCGATCACGCTCCCCGTCATGGGGCTGGCGGAGTACGCCGACGGCCAACTGCGCCACGTCGCCCCCTGTACCGTCGGCGATACGATCCACACCATCGTCGACCGACTCGACGGCCTCGAAGCGGGGAAGCCGCCGGCGTTCGACGCGACGGCCGACGGTCTGCGGGTCGCCTAGTCGGGCGGCCGGTTCACTGTAGCTGCTCCGTGACGCGTTCCTGCAGTTCCTCCCGGAAGCGGTGGCTGTCCTCGCCGTCGAGGCGCACCTCGATCACCTGCGTCCCGTCGCTAGCTAACGACTCCCGGTAGGCCGCCTCGAACGCGTCGGCGGTGTGGACACGAGAGAACGCCAGGTCGTAGAGGTCGCCCGTCGGCTCGAAGTCCAGGCCGTGGGGCGTCTCGAAGTGCTCGGTGAACGGCGGGTCGAACGCCGCGATGGGGAGCATGTGGAAGATGCCGCCGCCGTCGTTGTTCACGAGCACGATGGTGGCGTCGACGCCACAGCGCGCGACCGACAGCAGGCCGTTCATGTCGTGGTAGTACGCCAGGTCGCCAACCACCGCAACTAGCGGGTCGTCGGTGGCCGACCCCGCGCCCAGGGCGCTCGAAGTGATTCCGTCGATGCCGCTGGCCCCGCGGTTGCCCAGCACCGTCAGAGCCGCGGCCCGCGGCTGCCCGAAGCGGTCGGCGTCGCGGACGGCCATGCTGTTCGAGACGAACACCGTCGCCGGGTCGGGCGCGTCCGCCAGCACCCGTGCCAGGACGGCCCCCTCCCAGAAGCGCCCCGCGCAGGCGTCCGCGATCAGTTCCCAGTAGTCGGCCTCCGCGGCGTCGAATCGCGAACGCCACGGGCCGCCCGCCGTCCCGTCGACGCGCCGGAGCAGACCGGCCACTAGCGTCGAGGGATCGACCGCCAGCAGGTCCGTCGCGGTGAACTCCGCCTCCGGCCAGCCCCCGGCGGGGTCGACCACCACCTGTCGGGCGTCGGCGTCCCGGAGGAAGTGCCGGAGCACCTTCGAGGTCGGCGACGCGCCCACGCGGACCACGAGGTCGGGGTCGGGCCAGCCCCCGGCGTCGAGGTAGGCGTCGTACCCGCCACAGACCGGCGCGTCCCGAACGTGCGACCCGAACCGACAGCCCGACAGCGGGTCCGCGAGCAGGGGCGTCCCCGTCACCGCCGCCAGTCTCGCGAGGTCGCTCGTCGGGATTCGACCCGGATCGGCGGGACCCGCCACGAGCAGGGGCCGGTCGGCCTCCGCGAACGCCGTCGCCAGTTCGGCGACGACGTCGTCGGCCGGCGTGGGCGTCCCGCCGGCCGTCTCGACGAACGCCCCCGTGCGTCCGGTCGCCGCCAGCGGGGCCGCCGTCTCGAAGTCCGCGGGGACGTCCCCGGGAATCTCGGTCGGTTCGAGCGGCTTGCGAAACCGGACGTTCAGGTGGACCGGCCCCGGTTCGACGCCGTCGGTCTCGGCCAGCGCCCGCGCGGCGGTCGTCCGGACCATCCGGAGTTTGCGCGCGTTCGCCTCCGGTTCCGGCATGTCGCGGTACCACCGAACGGCGTCCCCGTAGAGCTTCTCCTGGTCGACGGTCTGGTTGGCCCCGCTGTCGATCAACTCCGGCGGCCGGTCCGCGGTCAGCACCACAAGCGGCACGCGAAACCGGTCGGCCTCGATCACCGCCGGGTGGAAGTTCGCCGCCGCGGTGCCGGACGTACAGACCACCGCCGTCGGCTCGCCGCTGCGTTTGCCCCGCCCCAGCGCGAAGAAGGCCGCCGACCGCTCGTCGAGTATCGAGAACGTCTCTACGTCGGAGTGGCGGGCGAACGCTGCCGTCAGCGGCGTCGAACGACTCCCCGGCGAGAGACAGACCGCCGACAGCCCGCCTGCGGCGAGTTCGTCAACCAGCGCCCGCGCCCAGAGCGTGTTGCGGTTCGGTGCGGTCATGCGAGTTCGTCAAGGATCGGCCGGTACTTCAGTTGCACCTCGTCCCACTCGGCGTCGGGGTCGCTGTCGGCGACGATTCCCGCGCCCGCGAACAGCGTCGCCGTCTCCCCGCGGGCCAGCGCCGACCGGATGGCCACCGCGAACGAACCGTTGCCGTCGGCGTCGAACCACCCGACCGGCGCGGCGTACCACCCGCGGTCGAACGTCTCCGTCTCGCGAATCGTCGCCAGCGCGGCGTCCGGCGGCAACCCCCCGACTGCCGGCGTCGGATGCAGCGCCTCCACCAGCGCCAGCACGTGCTCGTCGCCGGCCAGTTCGGCCGTCATCGGCGTCCGGAGGTGCTGGACGGTCGCCAGCCGACGTATCGACCGCTCGCCCCCCCGAACGCTGCTGGCGAACGGCGTCAGTTGCTCCCGGATCGCCTCCACCACCAGGTCGTGTTCGTGGGCGTCTTTGGGGCTGTCCCGCAGTTGCTCGGCCAGCCACTGGTCCTCCGCGGGCGTCTCCCCGCGGCCGGTCGACCCCGCCAGCGCCTCCGTCCGGACAGTGCGCCCCCGCAGGGACACCAGCCGTTCGGGCGTCACGCCGAAAAACGCCGCCCCGTCGTCGGGCGCGAACAGGAACCGCCGGCAGTCGGGATAGGTCTCGCCCAGCGACTCTAGCAGCGACGGCACCGGCGGCGGCCCCGACAGATCGAGGGTCAGCGCTTGCGCGAGGACGACCTTCCGCAACGACCCGCGCTCGACCTGATCCAGCGCGTCCTCGACCTGGCGTCGCCACCCCTCGCGATCGGGCGTTGGCCGCCTGTCGACGATCGTCGGCCGGTCGGTCGCGGTCTCTGCATCTGCCGTCAGCCGGTCGCGCCAGCGTTCGCGCCGCCGCTTTGCCGCCGCGACGGCGTCGTCGGGCCCCGTCGCCGTGGCGGTCAGCCACGTCTCCCCGTCGACCGCGGTCACCTGCACCGCCGGCAACACGAACGCCGCGTCGGGAAAGCCCGCCCACGGCGAACCGTCGCCGGCCTGCTGGTCGCCGTCGTGGAACGCGAACCCGCCGAACAACCGCGGCCGGGCCGCTCGCGGCAATTCGCCGGCAACGTCGCGCCCCGTGAATAACTCGTCTGCGGCCGCGCGCACGTCCGCGAACCGATCACCCCCCTCGGCCGTGACGACCGCCGCGCTCCCGTGGGCCGCTATCGTCTCCCCCTCGCCGGCCCACACCAGCCGCGGATGCTCGCCCCGGTCTAGCACCGCACCGAGCGACGCTCCCTCGAGCCGACACCCACGGGACGCGAACCCGACGCCGGACGCCCGTCCCGTGACCTCGTCACCGCGGGGAGATTCCATCTCCTTCGGCTATGGACCCCTGGCCTTTGAGCCTAACTATCCCAGCGCAGTCGCGTGCCCACCGCCGTTTCCCGACCGTTCCATCGACCCCCCGGGGGTTCCGGGACTATTGCAGGTCGACGAAAACTTTGAGGTGCGACCGGCCGCAAGAGGTTCGTATGGCCGCGATTCGGCCATGGTTTCAGACGGACCCTCGTGGGGTTGAAGCGTGTCTCCAAGATCTACCGCCTCGACAATACCGACGTTTCAGACGGACCCTCGTGGGGTTGAAGCGGTATGCCGTTCTACGACTTGGACGAGATGGACGCGGTTTCAGACGGACCCTCGTGGGGTTGAAGCGTCGTCGTCGCCTGCTGACCCCCTCGTTTTACGCGTTTCAGACGGACCCTCGTGGGGTTGAAGCTCCGTCGGCGGCGGGAACATCGAGGAGGAACTCGCGGTTTCAGACGGACCCTCGTGGGGTTGAAGCTCCGCGACCGTCACGACCGTCTCGTCGCGCGTCCAGTAGTTTCAGACGGACCCTCGTGGGGTTGAAGCGCTGTTCTCCAGGCGCGTCAGCGCGGGGTCCGCGTTTCAGACGGACCCTCGTGGGGTTGAAGCGAACTCGAGGATGAGGACCGCGGGCCGCGCATTCCGCGTTTCAGACGGACCCTCGTGGGGTTGAAGCCACCTGATGCTCCCCGAACACTGGGTTGTCCTCCGTTTCAGACGGACCCTCGTGGGGTTGAAGCAAGAACCTCGTCGCGGTCGAGGCCGATCAGGATGCGTTTCAGACGGACCCTCGTGGGGTTGAAGCTACCGCGGCGACGACGGGACGGAGG
>JBDGSB010000049.1:10947-38456 GCA_042217765.1 Haloarculaceae archaeon
GTTTCAGACGGACCCTCGTGGGGTTGAAGCTACCGCGGCGACGACGGGACGGAGGACTTCATCAACGCGTTTCAGACGGACCCTCGTGGGGTTGAAGCTATCGCTATCTCCCACGGTTCGACGTCGTCGAGCGGTTTCAGACGGACCCTCGTGGGGTTGAAGCGCCCTGCTCGCCGCCGACCGCGCCGTCGACGGCCGCGGTTTCAGACGGACCCTCGTGGGGTTGAAGCAACCTCTGGTTGCTCAAAGAGGTTTGGCACACCGAAGTTTCAGACGGACCCTCGTGGGGTTGAAGCTGAGACGGTGCCGCCCGAGCGCGTCCGGCCCTCGAGTTTCAGACGGACCCTCGTGGGGTTGAAGCGATGTCTGCATAGACGAGCAGGTCGTTGCCCCAGTTTCAGACGGACCCTCGTGGGGTTGAAGCACGACCCGCTATTCGGAACAGGCGGCTATCGCGTTTCAGACGGACCCTCGTGGGGTTGAAGCTCGGTACGATCTACGCAGCGTCCTACGTAGTCGAACGGTTTCAGACGGACCCTCGTGGGGTTGAAGCGTCGACGACGTATATGGCAGTAGCTTCACGACGCGTTTCAGACGGACCCTCGTGGGGTTGAAGCCCGGACCGTCGCCGGGACCGGCATATCCGAGCCTTGTTTCAGACGGACCCTCGTGGGGTTGAAGCCAACATCCGTGATGAACTGGGATTGGAGCGCGGAGATGTTTCAGACGGACCCTCGTGGGGTTGAAGCCGTACCACTAAGTACCCCGCCCGTCATACTATGAGTGGTTTCAGACGGACCCTCGTGGGGTTGAAGCGCGCCCTCTGTTGCGTCCACAGTCGAACAGACCATCGTTTCAGACGGACCCTCGTGGGGTTGAAGCCGTCTGCTGGCCAATGACGCGACTAACGGCGACTTGTTTCAGACGGACCCTCGTGGGGTTGAAGCGTCGACTGGGCCGAAAGCGAGATCCAGCGCCTCTCGGTTTCAGACGGACCCTCGTGGGGTTGAAGCCACACCCAGTTGCGACCTTTCGGCGTGCCGGTGATGTTTCAGACGGACCCTCGTGGGGTTGAAGCGACTGGCGGTGGATTACGATAGCGAACGAGTCGCCGTTTCAGACGGACCCTCGTGGGGTTGAAGCCCGTAGTTATCGTGGAGCGCCCGCCGAGTGAGCAGGTTTCAGACGGACCCTCGTGGGGTTGAAGCGTAGGTCGCACTCTGGCCCGCCTTCTCGATATCGGTTTCAGACGGACCCTCGTGGGGTTGAAGCCAGACCGACGTCGACGCCGACGACGACCAGATTGCGTTTCAGACGGACCCTCGTGGGGTTGAAGCCCGTCCGTCGCCGTAGCCCGTCCAATGACACTCCAGCGTTTCAGACGGACCCTCGTGGGGTTGAAGCGAGACGACCCCGCGTTCGACAAACCGCTCGTGGTCGGGTTTCAGACGGACCCTCGTGGGGTTGAAGCCGGCACTCGCGCTGGTCGTCGGCCAGCCACTCGGTTTCAGACGGACCCTCGTGGGGTTGAAGCACACCGGATGACCATCTGGAGGTGTGGATCGCCAAGTTTCAGACGGACCCTCGTGGGGTTGAAGCGAGCGTGTTGCGGTCGGTGCGCGGGTCGGGTTGCAGGTTTCAGACGGACCCTCGTGGGGTTGAAGCTGATAGTCCGTTCCACGTCCGCGAGTTCCCGCGCTTGTTTCAGACGGACCCTCGTGGGGTTGAAGCTTGCGTGACGCACCCACAGGACTCGTTAATCACGACGTTTCAGACGGACCCTCGTGGGGTTGAAGCGTCTCGACGCACGTCGAACTCGGAGACGACAAACCCTTATAACGAGTCGCCCGCAGTTGGTGGTATGACAGCCGTCGGCATCGACGCGATCGAGATTCGGACGGGAAAGCTCGAACTCGACCTGGCGGAAACGTTCGCACCGGCGCGAGGCGAAGACCCGGAGAAGTACACGAAGGGGTTGGGACTGCGGTCGAGTTCGTTCCCCGACGTCTACGAGGACATCGTGACGATGGGGGCCAACGCGGCCCACCGGCTGATGGAGCGCAAGGGACTCGCGCCGGAGGACATCGGACGTATCGACGTGGCGACCGAGAGCGCGTTCGACAACTCCAAGCCCGTCTCGACGTACGTCGCGGGGTGTCTAGAGCAGGTCTACGGAGGGGACTTCCACCACGCCAACAAGGGCGAACGGAAGTTCGCCTGCATCGCGGCGACCCAGAGCCTCGACGACACGTACAACTGGATTCGCGCGGGCCGCAACCGCGGGCGGGCGGGGCTGGTCATCGCGACCGACACCGCGCTGTACGCCCGGGGCGACGCGGGCGAGGCGACCCAGGGTGCCGGCGCGGTCGCGATGCTCATCGACGAGGACCCCGACCTCGTGGCGCTGTCGGCCGAACACGGGGTCGGCAGTGCCGACGAGACGGACTTTCTGAAACCCAACCAGCAGTTCCCCAGCGTCGACGGCAAGCGGTCGATCCAGGTGTACCTCGCACGGATGCGCGAGGCCGTCGAGGACTACGAGAGCGTCACCGGCGACTCCCACCCCGACGACTTCGCGCTCATTCCCTTCCACACGCCGTTTCCTGGCATGGTCCGGAAGGCCGCCGCGCTGGGCTATCGGCACATGATACGGGACACGGAAATCGAGGACGCGCTCGCCGACAACATCGGCCGCCAGCCACGCCCGGAGGCCTTCGACGACGAGGAGAGCTATCGGGAGGCCGTCCGCGAGTACACCGACGCGCTGACCGACGCCGACCGCTACCGCGAGTGGTACGAGGCGACCATCGCCCCCACGCTGGGCATCTCCCGACACGTCGGCAACTGGTACACCGGCTCCGTCCACGTCGCACGCGTGGCCGGCCTCAAACACGCCCGCGAGAACGGCATCGACCTCGACGGCGACCGACTGTTCGTCGCCTCCTACGGCTCGGGCGCGCAGGCGGAGGTCCACGCTGAGACCGTCGTTTCCGGCTGGGAGGACGAAATCGCCGCCCTCGACGTCGACCAGCAACTCCGCCAGCGCTACGACATCTCCTACTCGGAGTACGAACAGATCCACGACGTCCACAACCACGACGAAGAGGCCGACGCCGAACCGTTCACGACGCCGGACGAAGAGTTCGTCTTCGACGGCTGGGGACGGATGGGCGAACGCAAGTACACCTACGTCGAGTAAGAGTATCGTCTCGCTGGGACCGACGCGACCAGCGGCTTTTTTCGATGCAGTCACTCCCGTGGCGTCGGCAGCCTCATCGTGAGAACGGTCCCGACGTCGTCGGACGCGGGCGTCTCGATGGTCAGGTCGCCGCCGGCCTCGTCGACGATCCACGAGACCAGCCAGAGGCCGACGCCCTGGCTGTGATGCAGTGGGGACTCCTCGTCGTCGTTGCGTACCGGTTCGGTCTCGGGAATCCCGGGGCCGTTGTCGACGATTGTGAGGTGTGCCGTCGTTCGGGACGCCGTCGTGAGCGTGACCTTCGCTCGCGGCTGTGCGGACTCGTTGTGTTCGGCCACGTTGTGGAGGGCGTGTTCGACGGCCCGGTCGATCAGCGGCGGCGCGGTCACTCGCTGTTCGTCGGGGAGGTCGTACTCGACGAGCAGATCGTCGTATGTGGATTGGACCCCGTCGCCCGCCTCTCGAACGATGGGGACGAGGTCGAGGACGTCGTTCGTGAACTGCTTGTTGGTAAGCAGTGCTTCTAGTTCCCGGGCGTCGTCGGACAGTTCGGTCAACCGGCCGTTGGCCCGCTGGAGGCCATCGGCGAGTTCGTTCGGCGTCGCCTCGTCCGCTCGTAGCCGGTCGGTGTAACCCTGGATGATCTGGGCCTGATTGCGGACGTCGTGGCGCAGGACGCGGTTGAGAACGCTGAGTCGTTGCGAGAGGTTCCTCGCTTCGTCACTCTTGTGAGAGAGGTCGTCTCTGAGCCGCTCTCTGTGTGCGTCGTACAAGCCGATGAGAAAGCCGAGAACTGCGCCGCCGGCAGCGGCGTTGATGACCATGTACAGCGCGAGCGTGAAGTTCGGTCGGACGATTTCGAGGCCGACGACGTTCAGCGCGATGGCGATCGTGACCGAGATGGCACCGAGGACGGTCCACACCGCGATGCGAAACGTCCACTGCTGAAGACCGTACAGACTGATTCCGATCGCACCCGCGAACAACGCGAGCGACAGCGCGAACGGAATCGCGATGCCGACGAGTCGAGAGAACGCCGACGCGTCGGACTGCAGGGCCCGGAACGTGTTCAGCGCGAGCAGCACCCAGCCTAACCCGAGCAATGCGCCGATCCCGATCTGTCGTTTCAGGTTCGATACGTTCCACATGGCGGAGGAATGTGCGGTGTTGTAACATGTGTTGAAATCGATAGCTACAAAGAGATTCCGGTGTCAATCTCGAAATGCATCGCTCGCAATTCGACTTCTCGACGTTCGAAGCCACCAATCTCGGCCGTCGCCGTCCGGTTCTGCCGGTCCCCGAACGATTAAGTCCGTGTCAACTCCGACAGTAAGTGTGGTTTACGAGACGGGCAATCGAACGATCGACGCGGCGGTGTCGCGGGTGCTCGACGGCGAGACGCTCGACCGGACGGACGGTCTGGCGTTGCTGGCCCAACCGCTGGACGAACTGGCGGCGGCGGCGGACTACGTCCGCTCGCAACGTGGCGACGGCACGGTCGACGCCTGCTCCATCGTGAACGCGAAGGCGGGCAACTGCGCGGAGGACTGTGGGTTCTGTGCCCAGTCGGTCCACTTCGACACCGGCATCGACACGTACGGATTCCTCGATCCCGAGGAGATACTCGACGCCGCGAAACGCGCCGAGCGCGACGGGGCTCAGCGGTTCGGAATCGTCGTCGCCGAGAAGGGCGTCTCCAGGGACCGCCGTCCCGAGGAGTGGCGGGAGGTGTTACGTGCGATTCGGCTGGTCCGCGAGGAGACCGACGTCGCGGTCGACGCCTCGCTGGGCATCCTCACCGAGACGGAAGCCGAAATCCTCGCCGCGGAGGGCGTCGGCCACTACAATCACAACGTCGAGACCTCCCCGCGGTTCTTCCCGGAGATCGTCGGCACCCACTCCTTCGAGGATCGCGTCGAAACCCTGGAGGTCGCGAAGGCGGCGGGCATGGACCTCTGTGCCGGCGTCGTCCTCGGGATGGGCGAGACGCCGACCGACCGCGTGGACGCGGCGATCGCACTCCAGGACGTCGGCGTCTCCTCGCTGCCGGTCAACGTCCTGAATCCGGTCGCGGGCACGGAACTGGGCGATCGGTTCGGCGACTCGGCGGACATCTCCACCGACGAGATCGTCCGAACCGTCGCCGCCTACCGGTTCCTGCATCCCGACGCGCGGGTCAGACTCACCGGCGGCCGCGAAGCCAACCTCGATGCCGACGAACAGCACCGACCGTTCGAGGCGGGCGCGGACGGCATCCTCACCGGCGACTACCTCACAACGTCAGGGCAGTCCCCCGCCGACGACCTCGCGGTCGTCGAGAAGGCGGGACTGGAACCGAACGTGGACGAAAACGAGTTCGACCCCGAGGTGGTCAGAGCGCGCGACGACGACGAAGACGGAAGCAACTGACTGCGCGACTGCCGACGACAACGCGACTGTGCGGTCCATTCGCACTCGTACGGCAGTCCTCTCGGAATGCGTATCGAACTGCGGTAATCACTAGACGATGGGCCGATACCGGCCGGAAAGCACTTATTCGCCTGTGCCCAAGATAGCCTTCCCGATGGCAGGCGAGGGATACGACTTCTGGCTGTTCGACCTCGACGGCACGGTCGTCGACGTCGAACCGTCGTACGTCCGGACGGTGTTCGACGAGGTCGGCGACCGACTCGGGCGCGAGTTCACCGACCGAGAGGCGAACGTCCTGTGGTACGGCGTCGGCGGGTCGCGCGACCAGTACCTCCGTGAGTGGGGGATCGATCCCGAGCGGTTCTGGGCAGTCTTTCACGACGTCGAGAACCCGACGGCCCGCGCCGCGCACACGTACGTGTACGACGACGCCGCGCAGTTCCTGCCCGCGCTGTCGGCCCCGGTCGGACTCGTGACTCACTGCCAGCCGTACCTGACCGACCCCATCCTGTCGGAACTCGACATCGCCGACTGGTTCGACGCCGTCGTCTGTTGCACCGACGAGACGGGCTGGAAGCCCGACCCGCACCCGGTCGAACTCGCGATGACCGACCTCGGCGTCGCCCACAACGGCCACGAGGGCGTGCTGGCCGGCGACGACCCCGACGACGTCGGCGCGGCCTGGAACGCCGGCCTGGACGCCGTCCACGTCGAGCGCATCGACCCGAACGAGCGGGGCCAGTGCGTGCTGGGCGATTACCGGGTGCGCTCGCTGACCGACCTGGCTGACATGGCGTGAGCAATCCTGGCGCGGTGTTCGCCGGCCATCAGCCGCTGGTGGCCGATCGGAAGCCCGGCAGGTCCGCGAGCACGTCGTCCACGTCCGCCAGCGCGTCTGTCAGTGCTTCGACGCTAGCTTTCTCCCGTCGGGCGGGATTGGCCAGCACCCGGACGTCCTGCTCGCCCAGCGGGACGAACCCGACGCCGAGTTTCTCGGCGGTCGCACGCAGGCCGAGCCCCGCGTCGGCGTCGCCGGCGGCCACCTTGCGGGCGGGGCTCTCGTAGGCCCGGACGGTGAGTTCGTACCCGTCGACGGCGTCGGTCAGGTCCCGACGGGAGACGCCACGCTCCTTGGCGAGCGCGTCGAGCGCGTCGTCGAAACTCGTCCGCAGACCGCTGTTTGTCGTCCGGTTGACCAGCCGCAGGTCCCGATCGACGAGGTTCGCCAGACTTTCGATCTCGTCGGGATTCCCGGCTGGCACCACCAGCCCCCACTCGCGGGTCCAGCCGCCGATGTCATCGGCGTCGATCTCTCGGCGGATCGGTCCCGCCGCGACGGCGACGTCCGGGACGCCGTCTCGCAGTCGTCGGACGCCCTCTCGGGTGCCGACCGACAGGTAACGCGGCCGCTGCAGGCGGTCGAGCAACCGCGACAGCGCGGGGTCGTCCTCGCCGACGCCCAGCAGCGTCGGCGGACGCACGTCCGGCGAGAACAGTTGCACCGCGACGCGTTCGCCTGCGGCGACGTACTCGGTGTCGGGGTGGACCTCGACGACGCCGTCGGCCTCGGTCAGCGAGGTGGTCGCGCCGCTGCCCTTGTCGACGGGGTAGACGATCGTCTCGCCGTGCTCGTCGTCGAGCAACCCGACGGGCATCAGGCGCAATCGGCCCTCGCCGAAGCGCTCCTCGATTGCCATCGTCCCCTCGACGGTCGCGGTCCGGGGTTCGGGCAGGCCCGCCGCCGTCCTGATTGCCGGCGCGACGAACGTCCGGAAGATGGTCAGCGCCGAGACGGGATAGCCCGGCAGCCCGACGTAGGCCGACCCCGCCAGCCGACCGATCAGCATGGGCTTGCCCGGCTTGACGGCCACGCCGTGCAACAGGAGTTCGCCGCCGTCCTCGATGACCCGGTAGATGACGTCGACCGCGCTGGCGCTGGTCGATCCCGACGACAGCACGAGGTCACACTCCGCTGCGGCCTCGGTCAGGATGCGCTCCATCTCGTCGTAGTCGTCGCCGGCGTGGGGATAGAGTTTAGCCTCGCCGCCGGCCTCCTCGACGGCGGTGGCGATGGTGTAGCTGTTGACGTCGTAGATCTGGCCCGCACCGTGGTCGAGGTCGTCGCCGGGCCGGACGAGTTCGTCGCCGGTCGAGACGATGCCCACCGTGGGCTTCGCGCGAACGGGGACCTCCTCGACGCCCAGCGCGGACAGCAGGCCGATCTCGCGGGGCGTTATCTCCGTGCCGGGACCCAGCGCGCGCTCGCCCGCCGCGACGTCCGCGCCCGCGAACATCACGTTGTCGCCGGGAGCGACGCCGGTCTCGATTGCCACCGTTCCGTCGCGTTCCGCGGTCCGCTCGACCATCACCACCGCGTCGGCACCCGGTGGCATCACCGCGCCCGTCGATATCTCGGCGGCTGTCCCCGCCTCGACGGTCACGTCCGGTTTCGCGCCGGCGTGAACGGCCCCGACGAGCGAGAGTGTCGCGGGGTCGGCCTCGTCGGCCCCGAAGGTGTCTCGCGCCCGCACCGCATAGCCGTCCATCGTCGCCCGGTCGAATCCGGGGACGTCGATTTCGGCGTCGATCCGCTCGGCCAGCACGCGGCCGCGAGCGTCGGCCAGCGGGACGCGCTCGCTGCCCCCGCCCAGGTCGAGCGACGCGATGGCCTCGTGGGCCTTCTCCGGCGGTGCGAGATCCCGGAACTCCTTGCGGTCGCTCATAGGTGGGCCTCCCACTCTTCCACGGTGACGGTCTCGCCGTCGGGAATCCCCTCGCGGTCCTCGGGGACGACGACCCAGCCGTCCGCCAGCGCGACCGACGACAGGACGCCCGCGCCCGAGGTGCGGGTCGGTCGTGCGACGGCGTCACCGCTCGCCTTCGAGGCCCGGGTCGCCTCGCCGTCGCTCGCGGTTTCACCGCTCGCCTCCGAAGCACTACGTGCCTCACGCTCCAGTGCGACCCGAGCGAACGTTCGCATCCCGGGTTCGCTCCTGATCTTCCCGTCGAGTCGGGCGGTCGTCGTCGGGTGGCCCGTCTCGGGGACGTGTCCGAGGTATTTCACCAGCGGCCGGAGGAACTGCACAGCGTTGACGATGCAGGCGACTGGATACCCCGGTAGCATCAGCACGGGCGTGTCGTCGACGACGCCCGCGCCGAAAGGATGGCCGGGTCGGACCGCGACGCCGTGGAACAGAATCTCCCCGAGGTCGTCGACGATTTCGGGCATCAGGTCACGCTCGCCCACCGAGGATCCGCCGGTCGTGACGACGACGTCCTTCGTCAGGTCGCGCTGGATCGCCGCGCGGAGCGCCTCGTAGTCGTCCGTCACGACGTCTCGATACGTGGCCTTTCCGCCCCACCGCTCGACGAACTGCGACACGGTGAGGCCGTTGGTCTCGATCACCTCGCCGGGACCGGGATCGTGCTGGACCAGTTCCTCGCCGGTCGGGACGACGCCGACGGTCGGCCGCTGGTAGACCGACAGCGCCCGGACGTCAACCGACTTCAACAGGCCCGTATCGGAGGGCCGAATCCGGTGGCCGGGATCGTATAGGTGCTGGCCGGCCGCGACGTCCTCGCCAGCGGGCGCGACGTTCTCGCCCTCGGCGACGGCGTCGAACACTTCCAGGTCGGCCCCCACCTCCTCGACGTCCTCGATCATGACGACGGCGTCGGCTCCCTCGGGCACCTGACTGCCGGTGTGGACCCGGACCGCCGTCTCCGGGTCGACGGCGTCGGCGTCGGTCCCCTCGGCCCGCAGGACTGCCGGCGAGCGGCTACTCGCGCCGAAGGTGTCCTCGGCACGCACGGCGTAGCCGTCCATCGCCGCCCGCCGGTAGTGGGGGACGTCCCGGTCGGCCTCGACCGCCGTCGCGAGCACGCGCCCGTCCGCGCTCGACAGCGAGACGTGGTCGGTCCGCTCGATCGGCTCGACGGCGTCTAGCAACCGCTCGCGGGCGTCGGCCACCCGCGTCACGTCCTTGAATCCCGACTCGCGCAAATCACTCATACCACTCCGTTGCAATCCCGCGACCAAAAGGAGTGCGGAGCGACGAGTCGTCAATCGGTTTCGACGGCGACACCGACGGCACGCCGGAGTCGGAGGCCCGACCGTGGAACCGGAGTCGGAGTCCCCACCGTGGAACCGGAGTCGGAGTCCTGACCGCGGGCTTTTTCGCCCTTCCATCCGAAGAGAGGGATATGTCAGCGCTGCGCGACGCGTTGCGAGACCTGCCCGACGCCGTCTTCGCCGACGTGCTAGAGAGCGACGACGCTTACCTTCTCGTGGTCGACCTACCGGGAGCGACCGCCGACACCGTCGACGTTCGGGCCGAGGGGAGTCGCCTGCGAATCGAGGCGCGGCGCGAGAAGGACACGCCGGAGGGCTTTCGCTACCTGGAGGAGGACCGGTCGATGTTCCTCGACGTCGACCTCCCGTTGCCCCCCGACGTGACCGGGACCGACGCCGACGGCAGCGTCCACGACGGCGTGCTCGAACTGCGTCTCCCGAAGACCTCCACGACGAGGGGCATCGACATCCCGATCGACGAGGCCTGAGATGAGCGGTCGTCACTCCACACCGGTGGTTCGTCCGGACGATGGGCGAACCGACGGCGAGACGGTACGACCGCCGGTATGAGCGGGGGTGGGGCTCGGTGAACCTCCGCGCGTACTGGCGGTTCCTGCGCGTCGCTCGCCAGTTCCTGCCGCTGTTGGTCGCGTACGCCCGCGACCGCCGGCGCTTCCTGCTGTTCGGCGGCCGACGCCAGGTGGGTCCCGATCAGCACCGCGAGCGCGCGGCCGCGCTGCTGTCGTCGATGCTGACGCTGGGGCCGACGTTCATCAAACTCGGGCAACTGCTGTCGACCCGGCCGGACGTCCTGCCGCCGGCGTACATCGACGAGTTCTCGAAACTGCAGGATCGGGTCCCGCCCGCGGCCTGGGAGGACGCCCGCGTCGTACTAGAGGACGAACTCGGGCCGGTCGAGGACGCCTTCGCGTCGTTCGACACCGACGCCATCAGCGGGGCCAGCCTCGGGCAGGTCTACTACGCCGAACTCGACGACGGGACGCCCGTGGCCGTGAAGGTCCGCCGTCCCGGCGTCGAGGCCCTCGTCGAAGCAGACCTGCGGGTCATCCGGTGGTCGCTGCCGCTGTTGCTGTACTTCATCGACGACGCCCGGTCGTTCAGTCTCGAGACGCTGGCCGACGAGTTCAGCCGGACCATCCGCGAGGAGATGGACTACGAGCGCGAGGCACACATGCTCGAAGAGATCCGCGGGAACTTCGCCGGCAACGACGAGGTCTGCGTCCCGGGAGTGATCGGGAGCCACTCGACGCCGCGCGTGCTCACCATGGAGTACGTCGAGGGCACGAAGATCGACGACGTCGAGACGCTCGACGCGAAGGGCATCGACCGCACGGACCTGGCCCGGACCCTAGAGTGGGCGTACTTCCAGATGATAATCGGCGACGGGGTCTTCCACGCCGACCCCCACCCCGGAAACCTCGCCGTGAAGGACGACGGCACGCTGATCTTCTACGACTTCGGCATGAGCGGCCGGGTCGATCCGTACCTGCAGGACCGGATCGTCGAGTTCTACACCGCCGTTGCCAACCAGGACATCGACGGCATTCTCGACGCGCTGATCGCGATGGGCACCCTGAGCCCCGACGCCGACCGGCGGGTGATGGGCGACGTGCTCGAACTGGCCATCGCCGACGCCCGCGGCGAGGACATCGAGCAGTACCGCGTCAATCAGATCGTCCAGCAGGTCGAGGACACCATCTACGACTTCCCGTTCCGGTTGCCGCCCAACCTCGCGCTCGTGTTGCGCGTCGCGACGGTCGTCGAGGGCGTCTGTGTCACTCTCGATCCCGACTTCGACTTCGTCTCCGTCGCCACGGACTACCTCCGGGAGGAAGGATACCTGGAGGCCACCGCCCGCGAGTACGTCCGCCAGCGGGCGACGGAGGCCCGGGCGGCCGTCGAATCGTCGCTACGGACGCCCCCGAAACTCGAACGGGTGCTCGACATCGCCGAGGACGGCAGCCTCGAAGTCAAGGCCGACGTCCGTGACTCCCGGAACAACTTCGGACAGCTCGCGCGACGCCTCGTCTACGGAATGTTGACGACCGCGGGCGTCCTCTCGACGGCCCTGCTGTACGCCTTCGCCGACGTCTACGCCACGGCGGTCGCGGCGCTGTTCACGCTATGGTTCGCCGCCGTGCTGACCTACTCGTTCCGGGAACGCGGCGGCGTCCGTGCGCAACCGCAGTTCACCCGCCAGAACCTCCGCCAGCGCCGCGAGGAGTGAAACGCCTCCCGCGCGATTGTGAACGCGGCGACGGCCCGATACGTCTCGGTTGCGAGAGTGACGACGATCCGATACGTCGACGCCGCGACTCGTCCTCGAATCAGGACGTTTACCACGCTACAGCGGCGAACGTCGAACGTATGACCGACGAGTTCAGTAGACGGCGGTTCGTCTCCGTCGCCGGCATCGTGGCGGCAGGCACCCTGGCCGGCTGTTCGACGGAGGTCCGTGGCGAAGGAACGACGACTGCCGAACAGACGCCCACCGGAGAAACCACGGCAGCGACCACGGCGACGACGACCGAATCTTCGAGCGGCGGTGGCGGCGTCCCGTCGGAGGTCAGCAGCTACCTCTCGGACACGAGCAACTTCGACGGGTCGCTGACCGACGAGACCGGCACGGACCAGGTCACCGTCGACGTCGGTGCGAAGGGCAACGGCGGCAACTTCGCGTTCTCGCCATCCGTCATCGCGATCTCGACGGGGACGACGGTTAGCTGGAAGTGGACCGGCAAGGGAGGCGCACACAACGTCGTCGCGGGCGACGGTACCTTCGACAGCGGCGACCCGGTCTCCGAGGCCGGCACCCACCTGGAGCACACCTTCGAGAGCACCGGCGTCCACACCTACCACTGCGTCCCACACGAGGCCCTGGGGATGAAGGGCGCTGTCGTCGTACGGTAACGGCCGCGTACTCGCGTTCGTTCGCGCAGGATCGCTACGTCGACGACGCGTGACACCCTGCTTCGACGACGGGTCGCAAACGGTTTGCACCGCCGGGGACTACGGGCGGGTATGTTCACTCGGTTGTCGCTGCCGACGCCGTTCCAGGTCGGGCCCGTCAACGCGTACATCGCCGGACGGACCGTCGTCGACCCGGGTCCCGAGAGCGAGGAAGCGTGGGCGGCGCTCGTCGACGCGCTCGAAGCGCGTGATCTGACCACCGGCGACGTCGAGCAGGTCGTCATCACCCATCCCCACCCCGATCACTTCGGATCGGCGTCGCGGCTCAGGGACGCAGGTGCGTCGGTGGTCGCCAGCCCGACCGCGGCGGAGATCATGGCCGACTTCGCGGCCCGTCTCGACTACGAGCAATCCTTCTTCGACGAGTTCTTCCAGCACTGCGGCATGGCCGACTCGACCGCCGAGACGACGACGGACCTCCCGCAGGTATTTCTGCACTACGCGCCCGACGTCGAGACGGACCGCCGCGTGGCCGACGGCGACCCCCTCGAAGTCGCCGGCCGCACGCTCTCGGCGGTGGCCGTCGAGGGCCACGCTCCCGGCGAACTGCTGTTCGCGTTCGACGACGACGGCAATCGGACGGCGCTGGTGGGCGACCACGTCCTCCCCGATCACACGCCGAACCCGTTCCTCCAGCCGCCGCCCGAACCCGGCGGGGAGCGCCCGCACGTCGTCCCCCGGTACAACCGCTCGCTCGACCGGCTGGCCGACGACGACTACGACCGCTTTCTGCCCGGCCACGGCGAACCCATCGCCGACCCGGCCGGCCGAATCGGCGAGATTCGAGACGCCCACGAACGGCGGACCGACGAAGTCCGATCCATCGTCGACGGCCCCACCACCCCGGTCGAGGTCATGGAGGAGTTATTCGGCGACCTCCCCGTCACGGAGTACTTCTCGGGTATCAGCGAGGCCGTCGGCCACCTCGACGTGTTGCTAGACCGCGGCCACGTCACCGTCACAAAACGGGGCGGACTGCTAGTGTACGAACCTGCCGAGTGATACGGATTCGTGTCTTCGGTTGCCGGCGGTTCGCCCGAACGGTCGACGATCCACCGGCAAAGAGCGACCCGAATCCGTATGAGACTGCCGGCCGGTACGACGTGAACGGGTTCGTCGACCCGTTCTCGCGAATCCGACCGTCAGGCGTAGTCGGGATTGTCCTCGGGGACGCCCTCGCGTCCGTTGACCAGGCGCGCGAGCGTGAACAGCAGGTCCGACAGCCGATTCAGGTAGACCAGCGCCGGTTCGCGCACGTCTTCCTGCTCGGCGAGCAACAGGACCCGCCGCTCCGCACGCCGGCAGACCGCACGCGCGTGGTGGAGCTTCGCGCCGGATTCGGACCCGCCCGGCAAGACGAACTGTTCGAGCGGGTCGAGTTCGTCGTCCGCGTCGTCGATGGCCGCCTCGACGGCCGCGACGTGCCGTCGTGCTATCGCCGGGTCGTCGTCGCCGGGGTCGGGATCGGGGTTCGACAGCTCCGATTGGAGAACGTGCAGGTGGTTCTGGACGGTATGCAGCGTCTCGTCCACGTCGTCGTAGCCCGTCGGCACGGCGACGCCGACCAGCGCGTTCACCTCGTCGACGGTCCCGTAGGCCTCGATGCGCGGGCTGGTCTTGGGAACGCGGGTCATGTCCCGCAGATCCGTCTCGCCCTCGTCGCCGCGGCCGGTGTAGATGTCCATACCTCGCCTCGGACCGCCGGCTACATTACTGCGGCGGCCACTCCTCGTCGGCGGCGGGGGCCGGCGGATCGTCGAACGGTTCCGTGATCGTCTCGGCCGTTCGCTGGGAGCCGTAGCCGCCCGCGACGGCGTTGATGCGTGCCGCCGCCGTCGAGTTGACGAGCTGTTCGGGCGTGTACTCGTGTTGAAACCGCGCCAGCAGCTCCGAATCGCTCCGCAGGTGGTACTTCTGGTGGTAGTCTTCCGCCAGCGACAGCGTCTCGTAGGGCTCGACGTCCGTCTCGACTTCGACGTCGGCCTGGCGGGCGATGCCGTCGACGTGCGCTCGGGCGCGCTCGCGCTGGGCCTCGTCGTGGGCGAGGATCAGCGAGCGGTACTGTCGTTTCCGTGCCGTCGTCGGGTCGTGAATCGCCCAGAACGTCTCCAGGGCGTCCCCGTAGTCCATCCGCGCCGGATCGTAGTCGACCTGGACGACTTCGGTGTGGTCGCCGAGGTCGTCGTAGGTCGGGTCGGCGTGCTCGCCACCTGCGTAGCCGACGCGCGTCCTGATCACGCCGTCGAGCGCGCCGAATCGCGCCTCCACGCCCCAGAAACAGCCTGCCCCGAACGTCGCCGTCTCGACCGTTTCCGGCGTCGTCGCGTCGATCTCGAAGGCGTCGGCGGTCGCGTCCGCAATGTCCGCTGGCGTTCGCATATCCCGACTAGCGCGGCGCACAGTAAATACCTGTTCGCCCGTTGATCGCTCGCGCCCAGCACGCCTGCACCGTCGACCACGCGCGTCACGGACGCGCGAAGCGAGCACCGGCGTCGGCGGCGAATTCGAAGCGCGCGCCGCCGTCACTGCCCTCGACGAGCGAGACCGCCCACCCGTGTGCTTCGGCCAGTTCCCGAACGATGCACAGCCCGAAGCCGGTCCGTTCGCCGGCGGTCGTGTATCCGGGTTCGAAAACCCGGTCGCGCTCGTCGGCGGGAATTCCGGGACCGTCGTCTTCGACGTAGAAGCCGTCGACGTCGCCCGCCAGCGCTCCGACGGTGACGGTGACGGCACTATCGGACCGCGTCCGATTGCTCGTCGAGCCGTGCTCGACGACGTTGTCGAACAGGTGCTCGAAGAGACGGTCGAGCCGGTCTGCGTCCGCGTCGACCGTCACCTCGCCGTCGAGATCCAGCGTCGCCGATCCGGTATCGAGGTGTTGCCAGCACGTCTCGGCCACCGATCCCACGTCGACGGGTTCGGTCTCCTCGACTGGCTGGCCCTCCCTGGCGACGGTGACGGTGTCCTCGATGATCGCTTCCATCCGGTCGAGATTGCGCTCGATGGTCTCGATCTGTGAATCGGACGCGTCCTCGTCGAGGAGTTCCACCCGTCCACGGACGACCATCAACGGGTTCCGGAGGTCGTGAGAGACGGTGCTGGCGAATTCCGATAGTCGCCTGCGTTGCCGTTTCAACTCTCGCTCCTGCCGATCGTGCTCCAGGGCGGTGTGAATCGCCCGTTCGAGTGTGGTCGGATCGAGGTCGGCTTTCCGGAGGCTACCCTGTGTCTCTCGCCAAATCGCTTCGCGCGCAGCGTCGTCGTCTTCGACGTCCGGTCCCGTCAGGACGACGACCGGAATCGATTCGTCACGGTCGGTACCGTCGCCGCCGGGGTCGGTACCGTCGCCGCCGGGGTCGGTACCGTCGCCGCCGGGGTCGGTACCGTCGCCGCCGACGCGGTCGGCGTAGCGGTGTAGCGTCTCCAGGCCGGAACTTTCGGGCAGGCTCAAATCGAGCACCACGAGATCGACAGCGGTGGTTTCGACGATTTCGAACCCCTCGGCGAGCGTCTCCGCGTGCCGGAGGTCGATCGTGCCCGGTAGCACTGCGGGGTCCATCCGCCAGATGACCTCCGCGACGTGGTTCGGTTCCTCGGAACCGTCGACGAGCAGGATTCGGAGGTCGGTCCGGTCGATGGGCGTCATAGTAGTTCACCGTCCGGAACGTCGCTGGCGTTCGTTCGGTGTCGGATACGGTTTCTTTCTCGCCCACGACCTTTAAACTGGTCAGTCACACCGCCGCGTTCGTCTCACTCGAAGAATCCGGATTGCCGAATCCAGACCGTTAACTACACCCAGAGCGAACGTTCGAGCGATGACGGTCACCACCGAGTTCCTCATCACCTCGCCCGCTCTCCCACTGGTGAGTCTCACAGAGTCGCTCGAATCGAACCAATTCGAGTGCGTACACGGACTCTGTCTCGAACACGATTCTCGCGTGTTCGTCGTCTATCTCGAACCGATCGAAGACGTCTCTGAAGGTGATCTCTCGGCGTTCGACGAAGTGGTCGAGGCGACAGCACTCGGCCGGACGAGCGGGAAGGACGTGTACCAAATTACGATCGAATTGACGGATGTCGTCTCGGAAGCGTTCGCCCCGGAACGGTTCACCGCGACGCAGATGGAGCCGACGGTCGTCACGCCGGAGGGATGGTACGAGAAGAAACTCTTCGAGAACTACGACGCGTTCAATGGGATGCGAACCCGGTGTGAGGAGTACGGAATCGAGGTTGAACTGATCTCCATCTCGCAGAATCCCGCCGAAGATGACGAGTCCTCTCGGTACGGACTGACCGACCGGCAATACGAAGCGCTCACCCTGGCGATCGGTCGGGGATACTACGAAAGCCCGCGCCAGGTGAGCACCGAGGAACTGGCCGAAGAGATGGGGATCTCGCAACCGTCCATGTCGAGTCTGCTCCGCCGCGGCGAACGGCAACTCCTCACCTCGGCACTGGGCTCACAGCCTCAGATCGACGCCCTTTCTCGATAGCACAGCCGTCGAACGCACGACTGGTGTCCCGCAGTGGCGAAGTCGATCGGCCGGTCGTTTGCTCCTCGCGCCGGGCGACCCGGAACTTATGGCTCTGCTCGCACCAGTGTGGGTATGCGACTGGGCTATCACTGCGCGTCGTTTCACTTCCCGAGTAGCGACCGGCCGCCCTTCGAGTCGACGGTCGCGCTCGCACGGCGACTCGACGACGCGGGGTTCGACTGGTTCTCGACGATGGATCACCTCTGGCAGTTGCCGTTCGTTGGTCGGCGTGACGAACCGTACTTCGACGCGTACACGACGCTGCCGGCCGTCGCCAGGGAAACGGAGTCCGTGGAACTGGGGGCGCTGGTGACCTGTCCGCACTACCGAAACCCGGCGATGCTCGGGCGGCAGGTGACGACGCTCGACCACGCCAGCGGCGGTCGGGCCGTGCTCGGAATCGGTGCCGGCTGGTTCCGGGAGGAGTACGAAGCCTACGGGTTCGAGTACCCCGACCCGGAGACGCGCGTCCACGATCTCCGGGACACCGTCGACCTCGTGCGGGCCATGTGGCAGAAATCGTCGCCGCTGTCCCACGAGACGCCCAGCCACGCCGTCGAAGACCTCTACCTCGAACCCAAGCCGGTCCAGAACGGCGGCCCCGACGTCCTGATCGGCGGCGGTGGCGAGGACCTGCTGTTGAAGGCCGTCGCCGACCTCGCCGACCGCTGGAACGTGCCGGCTGCGAGCCCCGACGCGTTCGCACACAAACTCGACGTGCTGGCCGGCCACTGCGAGCGATTCGGGACGGACTTCGACGCCATCGAGAAGACGGTGCTGCAGACGGCCGTCGTCCGGGACTCGACCGACGCCGCCCACGACGCCTACGAGCGCCTCCAGCGCGAGACGGCCGCCGCAGATCCGACGCCGCGAGGGGAGTACCGCGGCCTCGTCGGCACGCCCGAGGAGATCATCGAGGGTATCGAGACGTTCGCCGACCTCGGTGCCGAGATGGTGGTGCTCCGCGCGGAGCGAAACGACCCCGAGACCGTCGACCACCTCGTCGAGACCGTCGCGCCCGAACTGGACTGACCGCCGTTGCGAACGACGGTCGCGGAAAGCGAGACTCATACGGATTACTGTTGCTTCTTACCGGTGCTTCGCCGGAACGGGTGGGCGAAGCACCGGTAAACAAAGACAGTAATCCGTGTCAATCCCCGAAGAGATACCGGAACGCTTCACCGACTAGGAACGTCGCCGCGAGAACCGCTCCGACGGCGATTACGACGCGCTCCCAGCCCGGACGTTCGAGCGCGTAGACGCCGAACGCACCGGCGATCGGGGTGTAGAGGACGAGCAACTGCAACGCGAGCGATCCGACGACGGCGGCGACGAGCCACCGGTTCGACAGCACCGACTGGCCGAAGCGGCGGCGAATTACCTGGATGACGCCCATCTCGGCGACGACGAAGAACGTAAACAACAGCGTCTGTGCGCGGACGAGCGACTCGAACGTCCCGAGGGACTCGAAAAACAGCGCCAGACCGGCGACGGTCACCGCCACGCCGATCGAGAGGATCGAGACGACGACCTCGCGGTCGATGACCGACTCGCCGTCCGCGCGGGGTGGCCGGTCGAGGACGTCCGGCGACTTCGGATCGACCCCGAGCGCCAGCGCGGGCAGGCCGTCGGTCACGAGGTTGATCCACAGCAGCATCACCGGCGTCAGGACGAGCGCCTCGGCGTTCTCGGCGAACAGGTCGGGAAACAGCGCGCTGCCCAGAAGGACGCCGACGAACACGGTCAGCACCTCGCCGGTGTTCGCCGACAGCAACAGCGTCACGAACTTCCGGATGTTGTCGAAGATGCCCCGCCCCTCGGCGACGGCGTCGCGGATGGTCACGAAGTCGTCGTCCTGCAACACCATGTCCGAGGCCTCCTTGGTCACGTCGGTTCCCCGGACCCCCATCGCGATGCCGACGTCGGCGTTGCGCACGCCCGGCGCGTCGTTGACGCCGTCGCCGGTCATCGCGACAGTGTGGCCGTTTGCCTGCAACGCCTGCAGGACGCGGACCTTGTGTTCCGGCGTGACCCGTGCGAACACTTCTACCTCCTCGACGACCTCCCGCAACCGCTCGTCGGACAGTCCCTCGACGTCGGGGCCGGTCAGCGCGTCCGCGGGATCGAATCCGATCTCGGTTCCGACGGCCTTCGCCGTTTCGAGGTTGTCGCCGGTCACCATCACTACCCGGATTCCCGCGTCGCGACAGTCGGAGATGGCCTGGCGCACCTCCTGGCGCGGCGGGTCGATCATGCCCTGGAGACCGAGGAAGGTCAGGCCCGTCTCCAACGACTCCTCGTCGGCGTCCGGGTCGACGCCCCGCTTGCGCGCGAACCCCAGCACGCGGAGGGCGTCCCCGGCGAACGCCTCGGTTCGATCCAGAATTTCCGCGCGCCGGTGGTCGGTTAGTTCACGCACCTCGCCGTCCTCGAGAACGGTCTCACAGCGGTCGAGGACGGCCTCGGGTGCGCCCTTGACGTACGCCGTCGCGCCGGTACGGAAGCCGTCGGACCCGTCGGCTTCCACCCCGACCGCGCTCTCGCCGGCGTCGTCGCCGCGCTCTGTGACCACCACGGTCATCCGCTGTCGTTCCGAGGAGAAGGGAATCTCCCGCAGTCGCTCGCCGTCGCCGCCGACGCCGGCCTTCGCGGCCGAGACCAGCAGCGCTACCTCGGTCGGGTCGCCGAGATACGCGGCGGCGGCCGACTCCGGCGTGCGTTCGGCGTCGTTGCAGACGGCCCCACACCGGAGCAGCGGCGCGAGCGCCGCCGGATCGACGCGCTCGCCGTCGCGTCTGAACTCCCCGTCCGGTTCGAGTCCCGCCCCCGTCACCTCGTAGGTCTCGCCGCCGACGGCGACGCGGGTGACGGTCATCTGGCTCTCGGTGAGCGTGCCCGTCTTGTCCGTCAGGACGACGTCGACCGATCCCAGGCTCTCGACGACGGGGAGTCGCCTGACCAGGGCGTTGCGTTCGACCATCCGCTGGGCCCCCAGCGCGAGCGTCAGCGTCACGACGGCGGGCAACCCCTCGGGAACGGCGGCGACGGCGAGCGTGATGGCGGTCAGCGCGATGGCGAACGCGCCCGCTTGCGTGAACAGCACCTGGACGACGACGACCAGCGCGATCAGGGCCAGGACACCGTACCCGATGCGGCGTCCGAGCGCGTCGACCTCCGCCTGGAATGGCGTCTCCCCCCGCTCGGATTGTTGCATCTGGGTCGCGATGGCACCGACTTCCGTCTCCATGCCGGTCTCGACGACGACCGCCCGGCCGCGTCCGCTCACCGCACTGGTGTTCATGTAGACCATGTTCGTCCGCTCGGCCAGCGGCGTCTCGGGGTCGAGGCGGCCGGTCGCTTTGGCGACCGTGGTGCTCTCGCCGGTCAGCGGTGCCTCCAGGGTCTCGAAGTCGGTCGCCTCGACGAGTCGCGCGTCGGCCGGAATAGCGTCGCCCTGCCCCACGACGACGACGTCGCCCGGGACGACTGCCCGTGCGTCGACGGTGACCTTCCGCCCGTCGCGCACCACCGTGGCGTCCGGAGTGGCCATCTCCCGCAGTCGCTCCATGGACTTCTCGGCCCGGTAGTCCTGGACGAATCCGAACAGACCGTTGCCCAACAAGATCAGCAGTATCAGCCCGGCGTCGACGTAGTTCGGTTCCTGGCCGGGGAGGAACCCGACCGCCAGCGACAGGACGGCGGCGAACACGAGCAGGTAAATCAGCACGTCCCGAAACTGCGCGACGAACAGGTCGACGGCCGACACCGACTTGCCCTTCCGGATCTCGTTGGGGCCGTAGTCGTCGAGTCGCCGGGCCGCCTCCGCCGCCGAGAGCCCCGTCTCGCCGGTGTCGAGTTCCTCGTACACCGCGTCGAGGGGGACGCTGTGCCAGTCGACTGCGGACTCGGCGGCGAAGTCGGCGGCGTTGCTCATCTGTTGGGGATCACCGTTCGGGAGACGGGCGGTCGCTCGGGAGCGCGCGCGTTTCGATCGTTCCCGAGAGTTCGCGGTGCGGGTAGGGCATCTCGATGTCCGCGTCGTCGAACCGCTCGATCACCGCGCGGACGAACTCCGAGCGGATGCGGAGCACGTCCGCGCGTGCGGGGTTGCGAATCCAGAACCGGGCCACGACGACGAGCGCGGCGTCGCCGAGTTCCTCCACGCGAACGGTCGCTCGCGGTCGATCGAGGATGTCCTCGTGGGTGCGCGCGACGTCGACGATTTCGGCCTCGGCGTCGTCGACGCTGTCGTCGTATCCGATCGGCAGCTCCTGGGAGATGCGGAGCGTGTCCTTCGCGCCCGGATTGACGACCGTGTTGGCGGTGAACTCCGAGTTCGGGACCGTCACGAGTTCGTTGTCGAAGGTGTGGACGCGCGTCACGCGGAAACTGATGTCCTCGATGATTCCCTCCTGGCCGTTCCAGACGATCCAGTCGCCGATGTGGAACTTCGGATCGAGGACGATGAACGCGCCACTGACGAGGTTGCTCAGCGCGTCCCGGGAGGCGAAGCCGATAACGATGGTCGCGCCGGCCGACAGCGCGGCGATGGTCGTCGGCGTCGTCGCCAGTCCGGACAGCGGGACCGCCAGATAGAGCGCGAACAGCGCGAACGCCGCGTTGACGACCTTGACGAACGGGTGCCAGAGCGTCTCCGAAACCGGAACGTCGTCTTCGAGGCGGTCAAGCAGCGGCACCACGACCAGCCGACCGGGGAGGTAGACGACGAGCAGGATTCCCGCGAACGTGCCGGCCGCCAGCGCCGCCGTCGCCAGGCGTGCCAGCAGGTCACCGACCGTCGAAGCGAGGGCCATATAGCTAGCTCCGAGCCTAAAGTATTAACTCCGGTGGCGACCACGACGAGACAACACGATGTCTCTGGGTGACGACGCGTTCGACCGTCTCGCACACGCCCTCTCGGAGACCGACTTCGACGCCGTCGAGCGCGACGGCCTCCGGGCGGAGTGGACCGCCGACGGCACCGAAGTGACGGTACGGAACCTCGACGGAGACGAGGCGGTCGTCTACAACGCCGACGACCTCGTCCGGGCGACCTCCGACCGGGAACTCAGCGACGCCCGGGAGCCCGAGCAACCGTCGTGAACGATTCGCCAGCCCGTTTCGTCGCATCGTTTGACACAGTCCGTGCCCGCAGTATTCCCACGCGTTCAGAACTAGAGGGTTTGATTTATTAGGTGACGGCATAGTGAACTCTACGATGAGTAGTAGAGCGGAGGACACGGAGTACCTCTTCGTCTGTCCGGACTGCGACGAGTCCCTGACGGTGAACGAGTCCATGATGGTGGCTCTTCTAGAGAAAGGGTGTGTCATCTGTGGGGCAGACCTGTCCGAGACGTCGTTCTCCGCGACTGCGCCCCACAGGTCCGACTGAGCCGTACTCGCCGTCGACGCGCTTCTCGGACGACGCGGGACGATCGACGCGCTTCTCGGACGGCGCGGGACGTTTTCTCTCGGCGGAGTCGAAGATCACCCGACTGATGACGGGGACCGCTCTACCGAGGCTGGCGCAGGTGTTCGCAGTCGCCGGCGGTGACTTCGACGGTCCCGTCGTCCGTCTCGACGAGTAGCGTGCCGGGGAATCGGACGTCGACGGCGTCGCCCTCGACGGTCCCACCGGGCGTCTCGACGCGAACCCGTCGGCCGAGCGTCGAGGCGTACTCGCGCCACCGGTCGACGACGCCGTGCGGGTCGCGTCGCAGGTCGTCGAACGTCTCTAGCACGCGCTGGGTGAACGCCCGGCGGTCGACGTCGCCGACCAGCGCCCGGACGCTGGTCGCGTCTGCGTCGGCGGGCAGGTCGGCCGGGTCGACGTTGACGTTCACCCCGACGCCGACGACGACCCAGGAGACGCGGTCGGCCTCGCCTTCCATCTCGGTGAGGATACCCGCGAGCTTTCGGCCGCCGCGCCGGCCGTTTTCCGACGACGCGAGCACGTCGTTGGGCCACTTGATGGTCGCCTCGACGCCCGCCTCGCGTGCCGCGGTCGTGACCGCGACGGCCGCCGCGAGGGTGAACACGGGCACCTGCGTCGGCGGCAGGTCGGGCCGCAACACGAGGCTCAGCCAGACGCCGCCGCTCGGGGAGTCCCACTGGCGGTCGAGCCGTCCCCGACCGCCAGTCTGCTCGTCGGCCAGCACGACGACGTCGGACGCGCCCGCCTGTGCGAGTTCGCGCGCCCGGGCGTTCGTGCTGTCCACGCTGTCGTGGTATTGCACCTCGAACGGTGCGTCCAGACCGTACTCGACCGCGAGACCGCCGAACTCGGGAACGCTCGCCAGCACGTAGCCGTCGTCGCCGCTGTCGATCTCGAAACCGGCCGCTCGTAGCGCCTCGACGTGCTTCCAGACCGCCGTCCGGGAGACGTCGAGACGGTCGGCCAGTGCCGGGCCAGACACCGGACCGTGGGCGATGGCATCCAGAACGCGTCGACGGGTTTCCTGCATACGCGTTTCTTTCGCCGGCGGGGTAGTAAGTCGTCGGTCTCGGGTAGGTCGATTTCGGGCAGTCGGTCTCGGACAGGCGATTCCGGACGGTCGACCTCGGACCATCGGTTTCGGACCGTCGATCCCAGGCCCCACCGACGTCACCGTGCGGACTGGCGTGACCTTCCGGTGGACGGTCGCCGGTCGACCGGAGGCACGTGGATCGACCGGGGCACGTGGACCGATCGGGGACGCTTAAGGGCAACGGGCACGCGAGTCACGACAGGTGTGACGCGCAGAGACCTCCCTCTGGCTGGCTGGCCGCTTGTGTTCGTGGCGGCGCTGGCGATGGGGACCGCGGGCTTCTATCAGTTCGGATGGTCGTCGATCCGTCTGCCACTCGGGGGACGGCTGGGCGCGCCCGAAACCGCGCTCGGGACCGTCTTCACGCTGTTCGTGGTCACCCAGACGCTCTCGCAGATTCCCGCGGGGATGGTTCGGGATCGCATCGGCCCCCGGATTCCGCTCGTGGTCGGTGCCTTCTGTCTGGCCGGCGGGTTCGCGGGCCTCGCGGTCGCGGGGTCGCTCCCGGTGGCGTACGTCGCCTACGCCGTCGGCGGCGTAGGGGCCGGCGTCGTGTACACGGTGGCCATCAACACCGCCGTCAAGTGGTTCGACGAACGCCGGGGCCTCGCCAGCGGCGTCGTCACGATGGCCTACAGCGGCCTCAGCGTCGTCGCGATCCCGTTTCTGCGCGGTGGCCTCACTACGGCCTTCGAACGGACGCTCGTGATCCTCGCCGTCGTGAGCGGCGGCGTCGCACTGGCGGGCGTCGTCGTCCTGCGAGACCCCGATCGTTCGAACGGCGAGCCGACCCAAAGAGAGGACGACGGGGCTACTGCGGGGACGGACACTGAGACGGACACGAAGACGGACACTGGCACAGAAGAGACGGCGACCTACACCTGGCGCGAGACGATCCGCACGTGGCAATTCTGGCTGCTGTACGCGGTGTTTGCCGTCGTCAACGGCGTCGGCCTGATGATCATCGGGAAGGTGGTCTCGTACGCGAACGCGCTCGCGCTGTCGCCGGCAGTGGCGACCGCCAGCGCGTCGTTCGTCGCGCTCGCCGAGGCGATCGGCATCGTCCTCGTCGGCGGCGTCTCCGACCGATTCGGCCACCGTCGCACGGTCGCGGCGTCGCTCGTGCTGACCGGGCTCTCGCTGGGCGTTGCAATCGCCGTCGGGACCCGTGGATTCGGGACCGTCTTCGTCGCTTTCGTCGCGCTGACCATGTTCTTTCGCGGGCCGACGTTCGCCGTCTTTCCGACCATCGTCGGCGAGTACTTCGGCGTCGCACGTTCCTCGGAGAACTACGCGCTGCTGTACACGGCGAAACTGTTCGGCGGCGTCTTCGGCGGAACGATCACTAGCGGGCTGGTCGTCGGCCTCGGCTGGTCGCCGACGTTCGGCCTCGGGGCGGTGCTGATCGTCGTCGCCGGCGTGGCGATGGTGGCGCTTCGTCCGGTGTGATACGAATTCGGGTCGCTCTTTGCCGGTGGTTCGCCCGAACGGATCGGCGAACGGGAGGTGCGAACAAACGACGAACCGTCCGAAGAACGGGCAACCCAGCACTCTTTGGGGCACGGCGTCGTGTTCGTGGTATGGAGTCCGACTGGGTGGCGGCGCTGGGACTCTCGGCGGAAACCGCCGAGACCGTCCGCGAGCAATTCGAGCACAGCGAGTTCCGGGGTCAGACCTACCGGCACCTGCCGGACGCACGCCACGGGATCGAACGTGGCACCGCAGTCGTCGACGGCGCGGTCGTCCGCGGCTTTCCCTCGATTCCCCGGGCGCTCGTGCTGGCGTCGGCGGTCGAGGCGCACTTCGACGGGCCGGTCACCGTCGAGGAGAAACTGAACGGGTACAACGTCCGCGTGGCCCGCCTCGACGGCCTCCCGAACGAAGACGGCGAACTGTCCGACTGCGGCGAAGTGGTGGCGTTCACCCGCAGCGGCTACATCTGTCCGTACACCACTAGGAAGGTACGCGACCTGCTCGCTCCCGACGCGTTCTTCGACGACCACCCCGACCTGCTGCTCTGTGGCGAACTCGTCGGTCCCGAGAACCCCTACACTGCCCACGAGTACCCGGGAGTGGACTCGACCGGATGCTACGTCTTCGACGTGCGCGAGCGCGTCTCGGGCGACCCGCGTCCGGTCGCCGAGCGGCGAGACCTCTGTGAGACCTACGACCTCCAGGCCGTACCCGACTTCGGGACTCACGACCCCGCCGAGGCCGTCGAGGCCGCCCGCGACGCCATCGACGACCTCGACGAGATGGGCCGGGAGGGCGTGGTACTGAAGTCCGCCGACGGGACGAGGCAACTGAAATACACCACGTCGGCGATCCACCGGGCGGACCTCTCGTATGCCTTCTCGCTGCCGTTCGACTACGGTCGGGACTTCGTGTTCGCCCGAATCGTCCGCGAGGCGTTCCAGGCCGTCGAGTTCGAAGAGAGCGACGCCGACGTCCGGGAACGTGCCCGGAAACTCGGCGAGGCCATCCTGCCGCCCGCCGTCGAGACCATCCGGGACGTACGCGACGGTCGCGACGTCGGCGAACGCCACGTCGTCCGCGGCGACCGCGACGTGCTCGAAGCGCTGTTAGTCCATCTGGAGAACGTCGGCATCACGATGCGGGTCGAGGCCGACTACTTCGAGGACGGCGAGCGCGTCGTCACGTTCCGGAAACTCGCGGAGGCCACCCAGGACAACGTGGAGAACTACCTGGACGGCCAGTTGCTCGATCAGTGACCGCCGACGCCGACGCGCGGACGACGGGTGTCGATGGCCTTTCCGGCGGCGACGACAGCGACACCTCGTGTCGGGATTTCGGCGACGACACCCGGTGTCGGGATTCCGGCGGCGACACCCGATGTCGGGAGACTTTTGCGTCGGTGGCGGGTAACGACGACCATGACGCGGGGCATTCTCGAAACGCTGGGACTGGCCGGCCCGCTCGTCGTCGCGCTACCAGTCGGTCTGCTCGGCGTGGAGTACCTCCTCGGCGGCCAGTCGCTGCTGGGTGCCGGCCTCGTCGTCGCGGCCGTCATCGTAGTGATCCTCGGCCAGCGGGCACGAACCCCCGACGACGTCCCCGCCAGTGCCGCGGAGAAAGTCACAAAGCGAGTGACGAACGATCCCGACGACGAATCGTAGCCCTCGGGCCGGTGTCGGTCGTCCGAGAGAAAGCGTCGGGGTTATTTCCGGGCCGACGGTAGCCTTCCGCATGGACGAGGACTTCCTGCTGTTGAACCCCGGTCCGGTGCCGATCTCCGACCGCGTGCGCACCGCGATGGACGCGCCGATGGTCAGCCACCGCTCGGCGGACTTCGAGGAGGTCTACGAGCGTGCGCGGCGAGGACTCGAACACGTCTTCACGGAGGCGACGCCGGATGGGAGCGCCACTAGCGAGGGCGGTACGCCGTTGATACTCAACGGCACCGCGACGATGGGCATGGAGGCGGCCGTCGCCAGCCTCGTCGACCGCGATTCGAAGGTGGTGTCGCTGGTCAACGGCAAGTTCGGCCGCCGGTTCGCCCGTATCGCCGACCGGCACGCGCGCTGTCGGCGCGTCGAGGTCGAGTGGGGCGCGTCGTTCGACCTCGACGCGGTCGGGGAAGCGATCGACGACGACGTCGACGTCGTGACGATGGTCCACAACGAGACGTCGACCGGCCTGCTGAACCCCGTCGCCGAGGTGGGCGAGATCGCCGCCGCCCACGACGCACACTTCGTCGTCGACGGCGTCACCTCCATCGGCGGCGACGAGTTCCGGATCGACGACTGGCACGTCGA
>JBDGSB010000072.1:0-38445 GCA_042217765.1 Haloarculaceae archaeon
TTGATCCAGTTCATCTCCCGCTGGCCGGTGTTGACGTCCGGGGCGGGGATGTCCCGGTCCTCGCCGATGATCGGCCGGAGTTCCGTCGCGTACGAGCGAGTGATGCGCTCGAGTTCCGACGCGGAGTAGTTCCGCGGGTCGAGTTTGATGCCGCCCTTGCCGCCGCCGTAGGGGATGTTCACGGCCGCGCACTTGTAGACCATCCAGCCCGACAGCGCCTTCACCTCGTCGCGACTGACGTTCGGATGGTACCGAATCCCGCCCTTGTAGGGGCCGCGGTCGCCGTTGAACTGCGAGCGATAGGCCTTGAATACCTCCACGCTCCCGTCGTCCATCTCGACGCTGAGGTTCGTCTCCAGGACGCGTTCGGGATGTTTGAGTCGTTCGAGCAGACCGGTATCGACGTCGACGTACACCGCCGCGTCGTCGAGTTGTTCCTGCAGGCTCTCGAACGGATTGACGTCACCTGCCATACCCTATGTGTCTCACACCGTGGGGAAAAGGATACCGCCCGACAGAATTGGGTACGGCCGGGGCGAACCGGTGACGATCCGTCTCATAACGACTGCTCTCGTCTCTTCCCGGTGACCGTCGCCAACGGGGGTTGCGATCACCGGTAAATAGTAACGAACGACCGTATCACTCGTCGGTCAGGCCGGCCGCCCGCGCCCGTGCGACGATCCGTTCGGCCTGCCGAATCAGCGGTGCGTCGATCATCTCGCCGTCGACGGTGAAGACGCCGCGGTCGTCGTCGTCGGCCGCGTCCCGCGCCGAGAGCACCTCTCGGGCCCACTCGACGTCCTCCTCGTCGGGCGTGAACGCCTCGTTGACGACGGGTACCTGGTCGGGGTGGACGACGAGTTTCCCGTCGTAGCCCAGATTCCGGCCGAAGGCGGCGTCCTCCCGCAGTCCCGCCGTATCCCTGACGTCGGTGTAGAGCGTGTCGACGGCGTCGACGCCCGCCGCCGCGGCCGCCGTGACGACGTGCTCGCGCGCGTACAGCACCTCCGTCCCCTCCGCGGTCCGGGTCGCACCGAGGTCCGCCGCGAGGTCCTCCGCCCCGAAGCAGACCGCGTCGGTCGCGTCCGCGGCCGCGATCTCCTCGGCGTGCAACACGCCGGCGGCGGTCTCGATCAGCGCAAGCACGGGCAGGGCCGCGCCGCGCCCGTCGGCCAGGCTGGCCAGCGTCCCAACGTCGTCGGCGTCGGCCACCTTCGGGGCCATCAGACTGTCGGGCGTCCCGCCGTCGAGAACCGCTTTCAGGTCGTCGTCGGCCGCGATTCCGACCGGATTCACGCGGACGCAGACCTCGCATTCGGCGTCGAGGTCGCCCAGCACCGACGCGACGGCCTCGCGCGCCTCGGCCTTGCGAGCGGGCGCGACCGCGTCTTCGAGGTCGAAGACCACGACGTCCGCTCCCGTCCTCGGGGCCTTGCGAAGCATCTCCGGGCGGTCGCCGGGCGAGAATAACACCGTTCGCCGTCCCATACTGTCCACGAGACGGTCCCGATCCTTGTAGCTTGTCGGGAGACAATCCCGGCCTTCGTCGCTTGTCGGGAGACGGGACGCCACCACCGTCTTGTCGCTGGGCGTCGAACGCCCGGGCATGCTCGGGAAAGTACCGGCCGACGACCTCCGGGACGTCGTCTTCGATCGACTGGGGGCCGACAGCGACGCCGTCGTCCAGGGTCCGGCCTACGGCGAGGACGCGGCCGCGCTCCGGATCGGCGAGCGGACGCTGATCGTCAGCACCGACCCCATCTCGCTGGCGGCCGAGCGCGTCGGCACCATCGGCGTCCCGGTCGCGTGCAACGACGTCGCCGCCTCGGGCGCGGACCCCGCGTGGCTGACCGTCGTCGTCTTCGTGCCCGGCGACCGGCCGGCCACCCTCGACGAGGTGACCGAACAACTCGACGCCGCCGCGCGCGAGGCTGGCGTCGCCGTCGTCGGCGGCCACAGCGAGTACAGCGACGCGCTGGACCGTCCCACGCTGGCGCTGACCTGCATGGGCGTCGCCGAGGCGTTCGTCCCGACGGGCGGCGCGCGGCCCGACGACGCCATCCTGTTGACGACGGGCGCGGCCATCGAGGCGACCGCCATCCTGGCGACGGATTTTCGCGACGCCGCGACCGGGACCGTCCCCGACGACCTGCTCGACGCCGGCGCGGACTTCTTCGACGACCTGAGCGTGATTCCTGAGGCACGGATCCTCCGGGCGTACGCCACGGCCATGCACGATCCCACCGAGGGCGGCCTGATCGACGGGCTGCTGGAACTGGCTGCCGCCTCCGGCGTGACCGTCGACGTCGAGCGGTCCGCGGTTCCCGTTCGGGAGCCGACCCGGGCGCTCTGTGACGCCCTCGCCGTCGACCCGCTGGCGACGTTCGGTTCGGGCGCGCTCGTCGCGACCGTCCCCGACGACGTCGTCGACGACGCGCTCGCCGACCTCGACGCCGCCGGCGTGGACGCGGCCCGCATCGGAACCGTCCGCGAGGGGGAGGGAACGCTCGAACTCGACGGCGAGACCGTCCGCGAGCCGATCCGTGACGAACTGTACGCGCTGTGGGAGTGACGGAAAATGCGAATCGTTCGGACCGTGAGTTCCCATACCACTAAGCCGCCGGCCATCGATTTGCCACCATGACCGGCCTGTACTACGAGGACTTCGTGATCGGTGAGACCATCGAACACGACAAGCGCCGGACGATCAGCGAGGCCGACAACCAGCGCTTTTGCGACCTGACGATGAACCAGCAACCGTTGCACCTCGACGCCTCGTTCGCCGCCGACACGCAGTTCGGCGAGCGCGTCGTCAACGGCCTGCTGACGATGAGTCTCGCGGTGGGACTGTCGATACCGGACACGACCGACGGCACCATCGTGGCGAACCTGAGCTACGACGACGTCGAGCACCCCAATCCGGTCTTTCACGGCGACACCGTCCGCGCGCAGTCGACTGTCACGGACAAACGCGAGACCAGCAATGGCGAGCGCGGCGTCGTCACGATGCACGTCGAGGCGTTCGCCGTGAACCGGACGCCCGACCCCGACGACTCGTCCGGGAGAGGAGACGACGCGGACGAAGTGCTCGTCTGTGCGTTCGATCGGACCGTGCTAGCGCACAAAAAGACGGTAAATCAGGAGTGACCGCTCGTCACGTCTCCGGGGCCAGCGCCGCGGCCGTCCGTTCGACGTCGTCGGGATCGGCCGCCCGCGGAAACGACACGGAGACGGCGTCGACGCCGTCGAGACCGGCGAAGAAGTCGAGGCGCTCGCGGGCGTGCTCGGAAGTGCCGGCGGCGGCGAGCTTCGAGAGCAGGTCGTCCGGGGCGGCCGCGGTGGCGGCCTCTTTCTCGCCGTTGGCCCACAGCTGTGCGATTTCGTGGGCGACGTCCTCGTAACCCTGCCGCGCAAGCGAATCGCGATAGAACGTCCCCATGCCGCCGACGTAGAACGCGAGGTGCTGGCGGGCGAGGTCGCGGGCGCGCCCGGGATCGTCGGGATCGACCAGACACGTCACCGACAGCGTCACCCGGAGATCCTCGGGATCGCGGTCGCCCAGGTCGGCACCGCGCCGGAGGTCGGTCAGGCGCTCGGCCAGGCCGTCGGGCGTGAACAGGAGCGCGTGCCAGCCGTCGGCGAAGCGGCCCGCGAGTTCGACCGCCTTCGGCCCCATGCCGGCGGCGTCTAGCGGCGGCGTCGGATTCGGTGGGGAACACCGCAACCGGAAGCCAGATAGCTGGAAGACGTCGCCGTCGTACTCGACGCGCTCGCCGGAGAGGACGGCCCGGACGATTTCGATCGTCTCGCGGGTGCGACGGAGCGGTCGGTCGTAGTCGACGCCGTGCCACCCCTCGACGACGAGGGGGCCGCTGGGGCCGAGTCCGAGCCGGAGGCGGCCGCCGGCGACTTCCTGCAGCGTCGCGGCGGTCTGGCCTATCAGTGCCGGCGACCGCGAGTAGATGGGCAGAATCGAGGTGCCGACGCCCACCGTCTCGGTCCGCTCGGCGATCGTCGTCAGCGTCGTGACGGCGTCGCGCCCCCACGTCTCCGGGAGCCACACGCGGTCGTAGCCGAGCCGTTCGGCGTTGCTGGCGAAGTCGACGAGCGTCTCGACGCTGGGCTGTGCCGCCACCGGGAGGTAGAAGTCGCGTGCCGCGGACATGACGCTGTCTACGACAGCGACCCACATAGCTTCCCCACAACCGTCGGTTCGTTCACGAGCGTTTCGGTGAGCGACGACGGTGGGCGACGCTCAGAACCGCTCGCGGAGCCATCGACCGACGACTGCGCCCGCCAGCACGAACACGACGGGATAGGCCAGTCCGAACACGACCGTCCGGACGTAGTCGGGGTGGACCGAGAGGGGGCCGAACGCGAGCGTGCCGACCAGCAGCGTGGCCGCGTAACCGACTGCGAAGACGAACGTCGCCGACACGAGGTGTTGTCGGGGCGCGGTCCGGTCGACGTCGTTCGCGCCGAGTTCGACGCCGGCCGCGACCAGCGGAATCAGCGGCAGGAGGAAGTACACCGCGACGGGAAGCGACGTCCCGCCGAGTCGCGCCTGCGCGACGATGGCGTTGTAGACGACCCTCGGAGCGATCAACGAGACGTTGTGGGCGCTGTAGAACACCTCCCCGAGGTTGACGAACAGCTCCGGGGTGATCGCGCCCACGGTCGACGGGCCGACGAAGACGACGACGACCAGCAGGAGGTAGCTGGCGACGGCCGTGACGACGCCGCGGCCGAACAGCGGGCCGACAGTCGACGCGTCGAGGGACACGCCGGCGCGTCGACCGGACGCGTTCGCGTTCGGCGGTCCGTTCTCGTGACCGGCAATCGATCCGCCGTCGGCCGCCCCGTCGACGCTCTCCTCGTCGAGATCTGATTCAGGTCGATCGGACGCCACAACGTCTCATCACGCAAAGAGCACTCGCAAAAGCCTTCCGGTGGCTGCCCTCGTGCCGTTACTCCTCGGGAGCGAAATCGAGGGCTGCGGAGTTGATGCAGTAGCGCTTGCCGGTTGGTTCGGGGCCGTCGTCGAAGACGTGCCCGAGGTGGCCGCCACAGCGGGCACAGACGACTTCGACGCGTGTCATGCCGTGGCGGGTGTCCGGACGCGTCTCGACGGCTCCCTCGCCGACGACGTCCCAGAAACTCGGCCAGCCGGTGCCGGACTCGAACTTCTCGTCGGTCGAGAACAGCGCCGCGCCACAGCCGGCACACCGGAAGGTCCCCTCGTCGTCGACGTCGAGATACTCGCCGCTGAACTTCGGTTCGGTACCCCGCTCGCGGAGGATGCGATACTCCTCGTCTGTGAGTCGCTCGCGCCACTCCGCGTCGGTGTCGGGTACGTCGTCGGTTTCGGTGTCGGACATACCGGTTGGTCGGGCTCGCAGGGGCAAATACTCGTGGGTGGCGCAAACGCGCGGTCGACCGACGCCGATTCGGCGGCCATCACGACCCGGGAATACTAATGGTCGTTTGAACGCTCTAGGGCGTATGGACGACGTGGCCGACGACGAGCGCATCGACGTTCACGAGTATCGTCACGGGCTGAAGCTCCTCTCGGAGACGCGCGAGACGGCCCGGTATCGCAACGAGGAGGGGTACGACTGCCCGGCCTGTGGGCGACCGTTCCGGGGCCTGTTCGTCACCGAGAAACGCCACAGTACCTTCTCGCCGGAGGACGCCCGGCCCTTCTGCGTCCGGCGCGAGGACGACCGCATCGTGCTGTTCACCCACTGATACGGATTCGGGTCGCTCTTTGCCGGTGGTTCGCCGACCCGTTCGGGCGAATCGCCGGCAACCGAAGACACTAATCCGTATGAGGGTCGCCGAAACGCCACGACCGGACGCGGATTCTGCCCCCTCCGGTGGGTTTTTATATTACCTACAGTTATGCCACGTATGGACTTACCCACGCCGGAGGACCTGCGCGAGTGGCGCAACACGGTCGACCTGACCCAGAGCGACCTCGCCGACCGCGCTGACGTCTCCCAGCCGCTCATCGCCCGTATCGAGGGTGGTGACGTCGACCCACGACTCTCGACGCTTCGTCGCATCGTCAACGCGCTCGAAGAGGCCGAAGGCGGCATCCTCCGCGCGGAGGACCTGATGAACTCGCCCGTCTACAGCGTCGCGCCCGACGACAGCGTCCGCGACGCCAAACGGCTGATGGACGAAGAGGCGTACTCGCAGGTACCGGTCATCCGCGACGGCACCCCGCAGGGACTCATCGGCAACAGCGACATCCGCCAACACTCCGAGGAGAACGTCGGCGAACTCCCCGTCGCCGAGGTGATGCACTCTTCGATCACCACCGTCGAGCCCGAGGCCACTATCGACGCGGTCGACAGCCACCTCGACCACCACGAGGCGGTGCTGGTCGTCAGAAACGGCGAGACTATCGGCATCATCACCGAAGCGGACATCGCCGCACACGTCTCCTGACTGCGGGTCGTCGATTAGCCGGCACATACCAAAGGTAATGTGCTGCTATAGACGGCGTATGCGGTGTGACAACTGTCGAACCGAGGGAGAAATGGCCTACGAACTCACGGCGAGGGTCGTCGACGACGAGACGTGCGTGGACCTGGAGTTCTGTTCCGTCGAGTGCCTGCAGGCGTGGGTGTGATAGAGGTTCTCGTCTTGCCCCGTAGTTTTTGGCGGTCGGAACCCGACGACTCTGGGTTCGAAACGCGCCGCAAAACGCTGGTTTTCGACGAGAACCCCTATGAGTTCGTTCGAAGGAATCGTTCTCGGGCACACGGAGCCCGATACCGGTCCGATACGGAGTTAGTCGTCTAGTGACTCGGCGGTGATCGGTTCGCCGTCGCCGGGTCGGATGGTCGCCTCCGGCGGGCGCGTGTTGCGGACGTCGTCGCGTTCGCGCTCCTCGATGACCTCGGCGTAGGCGTCGGGCAGGACCTTCACGAAGTCCTCGAGTACCGACTCCCAGTCATCGAGCAGCGCCTGCGCGCGCTCGGAGTCGGTGTAGGCGGCGTGGTTCTCGACCAGTCGACGAATCATCGCCTCGTCCTTCTCGACGAGGTCGTGGTACAGCGAGGCCATGCCCGTGTTGGCCTTGCCGGGGAACTCGCCGTCGGGGTCGTAGACGTACGCGACGCCGCCGGACATGCCGGCCGCGAAGTTCTTGCCCGTCTCGCCGAGCACGACGATGGCTCCGCCGGTCATGTACTCACAGCCGTGGTCGCCGACGCCCTCGACGACGCCTTTGACCCCGGAGTTGCGGACCGCGAAGCGCTCGCCGGCGTGGCCGTTGACGTAGCACTCGCCCCGGGTCGCGCCGTACAGCGCGACGTTGCCGACGACGATGTTCTCGCCGGCCTCGAAGCCGGCCGTCTCGGGCGTTCGGACGACGAGTTTGCCGCCCGACAAGCCCTTGCCGACGTAGTCGTTTGCGGTGCCTTCGAGGTCCATCGTCACGCCGCCGGCCAGGAACGCGCCGAAGCTCTGGCCGGCCGACCCCTCGAAGCGACAGGTGACGGTGTCCTCGGCGAGGCCGTCGCCGCCGTGTGCGTCGACGATGCGGTTGGACAGCGTGGCGCCGACCGCGCGGTCGACGTTGCTAATGTCCGTCTCGATGGTGACCGACTCGCTGTCTTCGATGGCCGGCTCGGCCTCCTCGATGAGGTCCCAGTCTATGGCCTCGTCGATTTCGTGGTCCTGCTCGCGGGTCTTGTGGCGCGCATCGCCGGACGGCTCGTACAGCAGCGTCGAGAGGTCGAGCTTGCTGGCTTTCTCGTGGGCGACGTCCTCGCGCTGGGTGAGCGCGCCGACGCGCCCGACCATCTCGTCGACGGTCCGGAAGCCCAGTTCGGCCATTATCTCGCGCAGTTCCTGGGCCATGAACGTCATGTAGTTGATGACGTGCTGGGGCTGGCCGGGGAACCGCTGGCGGAGATTTTCGTCCTGGGTGGCGACGCCGACGGGGCAGGTGTTCTCGTGGCACTGCCGGGCCATCACGCAGCCGGAGGTGACCATCGACGCCGTGCCGAAGGTGTAGCCCTCCGCGCCCAGCAGCGCGGCGATGGCGACGTCACGTCCCGTCTTCATGCCGCCGTCGGTGGTGACCTTGATGCGCGAACGCAGGTCCGTTTCCCGGAGCATCTGGTTGGCCTCGGCGACGCCGAGTTCCCACGGCAGGCCGGCGTGCTTGATAGAGGTCTTCGGCGACGCGCCGGTGCCACCGGAGTCGCCGGAGATGTGCACGACGTCGGCGTTGGCCTTCGCGACGCCGGCGGCGATGGTGCCGATGCCCGCCTCCGCGACGAGTTTGACGTTGATGTCGGCCTCGGGGTTGGCCGCCTTCAGATCGTGGATGAGCTGTTTGAGGTCCTCGATCGAGTAGATGTCGTGCTGGGGCGGCGGCGAAATGAGCCCGACCCCGGGCGTGGCGTAGCGGACGTGGGCGATCATTTCGTTGACCTTCTTGCCCGGCAGGTGGCCGCCCTCGCCGGGCTTTGAGCCCTGGGCCATCTTGATCTGGAGTTCGTCGGCCTCGGTGAGGTACTCCGAGGTGACGCCGAAGCGACCGGAGGCGACCTGTTTGGTCGAACACTCCTTTTCCGTGCCGAACCGCTCCGGCGGTTCGCCGCCCTCGCCCGTGTTGGAGGTCGCCCCCAGGCGATGCATCGCGATGCAGTTGTTCTCGTGCATCTCCGGCGACAGCGACCCCAGCGACATGGCGGCCGTCTCGAAGCGCTCGACGATCTCGTGGACGGGTTCGACCTCCTCGATTGGGATCGATTCGCGCTCGTCGTCGTCGAACTCGAGCAGGCCACGGAGGGTGTTCAGCCGCTCGGTGTGATCGTTGGCGAGCTCGGCGAACTCCGTGTAGGTCTCGTAGTCGCCGGTCCGAACGGCCTGCTGGAGCTTTCCGACCGTCTCGGGGTTCCACTCGTGGTAGATGCCGTTCGAGCGGAACTCGAACTCGCCGACGCGTTCGATGTCGGCGTCGTCGGCGAAGGCGACCTCGTGACGCCGGAGCAGGTCCGACTCGATCTCCTCGATGCCGATGCCGTCGGTGCGGTTCTCGGTGCCTTCGAAGTACTCGTCGACGAAGTCGTGCGCCAGGCCGACGGCCTCGAAGATTTGTGCCCCCTGGTAGGACTCGACCGTCGAGATGCCCATCTTCGACATGATCTTCAGCAGACCGTCCTCCAGGGCGTTGACGTAGGCGTCGACGGCCGTCGACAGTTCCGCGCCGTCGGGACCGGCGACCAGGTCCTCGATGGTCTGGTAGGCCAGGTAGGGGTTGATCGCGCCCGCGCCGTAGCCGACCAGCGTCGCCATGTGGTGGACGGTACGGGGGTCGCCCGACTCGATCACTAGCCCGACGTGGTTGCGCAGGCCGTTGCGGACGAGGTGGTGGTGGACGCTGCCGACCGCTAGCAGGCTCGGGATGGGGACCCGCTCCTCGCGGGCTCCGCGGTCGGTCAGGACGACGACGTCGTGTTCCGTGGCGGCCTCGTCGGCTCGCCGACGGACCGCCTCGACGGCTTCCCGGAGGTCGTGTTCGTCGGGATCGTAGGTGATGTCGACGACCGCCGCGGACATGCCGTTGCGATCCAGGGTCTTGATGGCGTCCATCTCCTGGTCGGTCAGGACGGGCGAGTCGAGCACGAGCTGGCGGGCGTGTTCCCGCGACTCGCCCAGGAGGTTGCGCTGGTGGCCCAGCCGCGACTCCAGGCTCGTGACCAGTTCCTCGCGGATGTAGTCGAGCGGCGGATTGGTCACCTGCGCGAACAGCTGTTTGAAGTAGCTAAACAGCGGGCGGTTGAACTGCGACAGCACCGACAGCGGCGTGTCGTCGCCCATCGACCCGACGGGGTCTTTGCCCTTCTCGGCCATCGGCTCGATGAGGTGGTCGACCTCGTCGTACGTGTAGCCGTACAGCGCCTGGAACGTCCGCAGGCGCGGGACGCGGTGCTGGGGCTTGTTGTCGTCTTCCGGGCAGACGTCGTCGATGTGGACCTGCTCGGCGTCGACCCACTCGGCGTACTTTCGTTCGGTCAGGTCGTCGAAAACCTCCTCGTCGGGGATGACTCGCCCCTCCTCGGGATCGGCCAGAAAGAGTTGGCCGGGCTGGAGGCGACCCCGCTCGCGGATGTCGCTGGGGTCGTTCTCGAGGGCTCCCGCCTCGCTGGCCATCACGAGCGTATTGTCGGCGAGGATGTCGTACCGGCAGGGGCGAAGCCCGTTGCGGTCCAGCACCGCACCCACGCGCTCGCCGTCGGTCGCAGCGACCAGCGCCGGGCCGTCCCACGGCTCGACGACCGAGGCGTGGTAGTCGTACCACGCCTGGCGGTCCTCGGGGACGTGGTTGGCCTCGTTGCGCCACGCCTCGGGGATGAGCATCCGGAGCGCGTGGGGGAGTTCGCGGCCGTCCATCAACAGCAGTTCGAGTGCGTTGTCGACGCTGGCGGTGTCTGACTGCCCGGGATCGTCGATGATGGGCTTGATCTTCTCGACGTCGTCGTCGTCCGCGAAGACGTCCGACTCGATGTCCGTCTCCCGGGCGCGCATCCAGTTGATGTTACCCTGGATGGTGTTGAACTCGCCGTTGTGGATGATCCGGCGGTACGGATGTGCGAGGTGCCACGCGCCGAGCGTGTTCGTCGAGAACCGCGCGTGTACCATCGCGAACGTCGACGCGACGCGGTCGTCCCGCAGGTCCGGGTAGTACTCCGGGAGTTGCGTCCCCAGCAGCAGGCCCTTGTAGACGACGACGTCCGGGTCGAGGCTAACGACGTAGAAGCGTTCGTGCCCCGGCGGTCGCTCGTCCTCGACGGCGTTCTCGACGACGCGGCGGGCGACGTACAGCCGTCGCCGGAGGTCCGTTCCCGTCCGTCCGTCCTGCGATTCGACGAACACCTGGGCGACGTCCGGTTCGGACTCTAGGGCCGTCTTCCCGAGATTCGAGTTGTCCTGTGGGACCGACCGCCAGGCGAGGACGTCGAGTCCCTCGTCGTCGAAGCGATCCTCGACGAGCGTTTTGAGGGCCTCGCTCGCGTCGTCGTCTTTCGGGAGAAAGAGCGTCCCGACGGCGTACTCGCCGGGAGCGCCGAGGTCGGCGTCGACTTCCGCAGCGAAGAACTCGTGAGGAATCCGGATCGAGATGCCGGCACCGTCGCCGGTGTTTTGCTCTGCACCGGTCGTCCCGCGGTGTTCGAGGTTCGCCAGCAGTTCGAGGCCGTCGGCCACGACCGAGTGGTCACTGCCGCCGTCGAGGTCCATCACGACCCCGACGCCGCAGTTCGAGCGTACGTCGGCGGGGTCCGCGAGTCCGTCCCCGCTCGCGGACGTGCCCGTAGGAGTGGGTGGAGTTGCCATGTTGAACGCCCCTATTCGCTCCCTAAATAAGAGGTTTTACTTCGAGGGGTTAGGGAGTGTTAAACTCAAATAAGGTAGTATAAGGTGTCTGCCCTGACAATAGGTCACACCTGGCCGGAGTCGTGCGATTTTCTCGCACGATTCGTGCGCGACCGACCGGCGGTACGCCCGCAACGCGACCCGCACCTGTCCGCCCGCAACGCGACCTTCACCCGTCTGCCCGCAACGCGGCCGCCACCTTCTCGACGGGATGGGGTGGCTTGCCGTCGGTCCCGTCGCGGTCGCCGAGTTGGGTCCGGCAGGACGCACCTGGCGCGACGACCGTCTCGCCGGGACTGTCCGCGACCTGCTCGAAGAGGATCGACCCGATGGCCTCGCTCAGCGAGCGGTGTTCGGCCTCGTAGCCGAACGACCCCGCCATGCCACAGCACCCGGAATCCAGCGGGTCGACCGCGTAACCGGCCCGCCGGAGGACGGCCACGGCGTGGTGGTCGACTTCGTGGGCCTTCTGGTGGCAGTGGCCGTGGTAGGTCAGGTGCTCGTCGGGCGCGTCGAACGACAGTCTCTCGTCCAGCCGGAAGGTGTCGACGTACTCGCAAATTCCGTAGGCGTTCGCGGCGACGGCCTCGACGTCCTCGCCCGAGAGCAGGTCGCGGTAGTCCTGCTGGAACATCACGGCGTCGGAGGGCTCGACCGTCACGACGTCGACGCCCTCGGCGACCCGCGGCGCGAAGGCGTCGACGTTCTCCCGGGCCGTCGCGCGCGCCCGGTCGAGAAAGCCCTTCGAGTGAGCCGGGCGGCCACTGTCGGTGCGGTCGGCGACGGCGACGGACACGCCGGCGGCCTCCAACACTTCGACCGCGGCCTTGCCGACCGCCGGCGTGCTGTAGTTCGTGTACGTGTCGGGAAACAGCAGTGCCGTCCGGTCGGCGTCGGCGGGCGACACCGACGGCTCGCGGGCGGCGAACCAGTCACGGAACGTCCGTCGCCGGAAGTGCGGCAGCGTCCGGTCGCGAGCGATGCCGACCGTCGCCGCTAGCAACCGACGAGCGCCCGGCAGTTCGGTCAGCCAGTTCGACAGCGGTGCGGTCGCGCTTCCCATCCGCGCGAGCGAATCGACGCTGGCGAACAGTCGGTCGCGCAGGCTCGCCCCCTCGCGCCGGTGGTACTCGTGGACGACCTCGGCTTTGAGCTTCGCCATGTCGACTTCGCTGGGGCAGTCCCGGGCACAGCCCTTGCAGCCGATGCACAGATCCAGCACCTCCTCGACGAACTCGGGATCGAACAGTTCCCCCTCGGGGAGGTCGCCGCTCATGGCCTGCCGGAGCGCGTTCGCCCGGCCCCGCGTGGACGTGATCTCCTCGTCGGCCGCCCGGTAGGTCGGGCACATCACGCCGCCGGTGGTGTCCTGGGGGCCGCGACACCCGCCACAGCCGTGACAGAGTTCGACCATGCCCTGCATGCCGTTGTCGACGTCCCAGTTCAGCGTCGGCTCGAATCCGGGGTCGTAGTCGTACCCCGGGGAGAACCGGAGGTCCTCGGTCATGTCCGTGGGGTCGTCGTCGCGGAACACCACCTGTCCGGGGTTGAGCAGCCAGTCGGGGTCGAAGGCCGTCTTGAGGTCCTGAAACGCCTGCCAGACCGTCTCGCCGTACAATTTCCGGTTCCACTGCGTGCGCGCGCGTCCGTCGCCGTGCTCGCCGGAGACGCTGCCGCCGTACTCGACGACCAGGTCGGTCACGTCCTCGGCGATGGACTCCATCGTCGCCAGGCCGTCGACCGTCTTGGCGTTCACGAGCGGGCGGATGTGCAACACGCCCGGGCCCGCGTGCGCGTAGAAGGACGCGAACGTGCCGTGGTCGGCGAGCACTTCCCGGACGTCCGCGACGTACGCCGGCAGCGCCGACGGCGGGACGGCCGTGTCCTCGATGAACGCCAGGTGCTTCTCGTCGGTGGTGCGGCCCAGCAGTATCGGCAGGCCGCTCTTGCGGAGCGTCCAGAACCGCTCGCGGGTGTCCTCGTCGTGGGCCTCCAGGGCCTCGAACGCACGCCGCGGGTGGTCGGCCACGTCCGCCGTCGACTCCCCGTCGCCGTCGGCGTCGACCGTCTGCGGTTCACCGGTCGCCTCGCGGTCGCCGAGCCGGTCCGCGAGCAGTCGGTCGACCTTCTCGCGCCCCGCCTGGTCGTCGTCGGCGTAGAACTCCACGAGCAGGACCGCTCCGGCCCCGTCGGGAACCATCGCCGCCACCTCCGCGAACGCTTCGGTCTCGCCGGCCCGTTCCAGCAGGACGTCGTCGAGCACCTCGACGGCCGCCGGGTCGTGGGCCAGGATGGGCGTGACGTCCTCCATGGCATCCAGCAAGTCGTCGTAAGCCAGCAGCGCCATCGACTTCGTCTCCGGAACCGGCTCCAGGGACACCGTCGCCTCGGTGACCACCGCAAGCGTCCCCTCGCTGCCGGCCAGCAGCCGCGCGAGGTTGACCGATCCCGACTCGGCGTCGTCGATCAGCCGGTCGAGGTCGTACCCCGAGACGTTGCGCTTGAGGTCCGGGTATCGCTCGCGGATCTCGTCGCCGCACTCGTCGAGGATGCGCGCGACGTCGGCGTAGACGCGCGCTTGCCGGTCGCCGTCCGGGTCGGCCCGTTCGCGCAACTCGGACAGAGATATCTCTCCCAGCGTCGTCACCGTCCCGTCGGCCAGCACGACCTCGCAGGACTCGACGTAGGCGTCGGTCTTGCCGTACTGCAGCGAGTGTGCGCCAGTGGAGTTGTTGCCGATGGCCCCGCCCAGCACGCTCTTGTCGCCCCACGCGGGGTCGGGTGCGAACTTCAGGCCGTGTGGTTCGAGGCGGGCGTTCAGGTCGCCGAGCGTGACGCCGGGCTGTGCCCGCACAGTCCGGGCATCGGGGTCGGTCTCGACGATGTCGTCCATGTGCTTCGAGAAGTCGAGCACGACCGCCTCGTTGACCGTCTGTCCGGCCAGGCTCGTCCCCGCCCCGCGGGGCAACACCGGAATCTCTCGCTCGGCGCAGTAGCCGACGACGGCCGCCACGTCTTCGGTGGAGCGAGGCATCACCACGCCGACGGGCGGACACTCGTAGATGCTGGCGTCGGTCGCGTACAGCTGTCGCGAGTAGTCGTCGAAGCGCACGTCGCCGTCGACGCGCGATCGCAGGTCCTCGGCCAGTCCCTGCCGGCGTACCTCGCCGCCCTGGTAGTCGTAGGTCGCTGCCTCGTCGGTCGCGGGGTCGTCGGCTCCCGATTCTGTTGCCATGTTCGTTCGGATCGTCGATTCACTGCTGGCCGTCGAGGCCGGCCGGCGTGATACGTCCGGGGGTACGTCAGGCGGGGTCAAAACGGTCCCGCACTGTGACGGTTCGGTTGGCCGCCTCTACCGAAGACTCTATTTGTGTTACGTGTCAACGGTGGACACGCATGGGTCGACAGGTCGACTACATGGAACTCGCCCCGGAGGCCGCCGACGGCATCGGAGCAATCGGCGATTTCGTCGCGTCCTCGGACCTCGAAGACTACCTCGTCGCGTTCGTCAAACTCCGCGCGTCGCAACTGAACAACTGCGCGTACTGCGTCGACCTCCACACGCGCGAGGCGCTCGACCTCGGCGAAGACGAACGCCGCATCGCGTCCGTGGGGGCCTGGCGGGAGTCGCCGTTTTTCGGTGACCGCGAACGCGCGGCGCTCGCGTTGACCGAGGAACTGACCGAGATGGCGTGTTCGCCGGTTTCGGACGACGTCGTCGAGACCGCGTTCGAGCACTTCGAGGAGGAGACGCTGGTCGCTCTTGTCATGACTATCGTCCAGATAAACGCCTGGAACCGCCTCTGGGTGACGCTCCGGACGCCCGAGATTCCGGACCTGGAGTGATCGGTTCGTTCCGATCGGAGCGCCGCTCCGTCACGCCGTGACTGCTGTGACTGTTTACCGGCGGTCCGTCACTCCGTTCGCCGGACCGGCCCCGGTACCGACTCACAGCAGTCGCTATCACAGCGCCCGCTGGACTTCCTGGAGAAACTGCTGTGGGGGCTGGTTGCCCTTGAACTGTCCGTCCCGGTCGTTGACGTTGATCTGCGGGACGCCACGGACGCCGTACTCCTGGGAGACGTCCATGAACTCCTGGGCCTCGATCATCTCCGCGGAGATGGCGTCGTTCTCGATGGCAAAACGGTGTGCGGTCTGGACCGCGCCGGGACAGTGGGGACACGTCGGCGTGACGAACACCTTGAGTTCGACCCGTTCGTCGATCTCTCGCACCGCGCTCTTGACGTCTTCGGGCAATTCCGACTCGCCGGCGGACACCTCGACGAGGTCCGAGAGGTACGAGTTGATCTCCTGACCGCCCGGCAACCCGAAGTACTTCACGCCGGAGACGCCGTCGGCCTCGATGACCTGCACCGGCCCGGTCTCGTATCGGTCGGCGCCGTACTCCGCCGCCACCTCGCCGTCGAGATCGTGAAACTCGACGTCGATTTCCTCGGCCAGCGCCGCCAGTTCGCGGTTGAGTTCCACGGCGTCATCGCAGGTTCGGCAGTCGTCCGTGAAGACGTGAACCGTGACCGGCCGCGACAAATCCGCAAGTATCTCCGCGATCTGTTCTCTGTCTTGCTCGGTGAGCATCGCCATACTCGTGGTTCGGGCTTCGGCAACAAAAGTTTGTGGTTTTCACAATACTACAAACTCGTGCTCGTCAGCCGGGTTGTCACGCCCGTGACTCGGCGTCTCCCGAACTCGAATCGGTCACCACTCCTCGCGCGGTGGGAGTTCTTCGCCACACCGTCGGCAGTACCGCATCGGTGCGCTCGACGCCCGGTCGTCCTTGCCGACTACGGCTTTGCGCCCGCAGTTCTCGCACTCTATCTTTGGCATCGTTCACCTCCCGGCGTCGTCGGTCGACGACTGGTGAACCTACGACCCGTATCGTGGTAAATGTACGCATGAGGGGCGTTCGTCTCGGGAGACGCGACGCCGCTTTCGTTCCCGTCCGTACGGTCCCGTCCGTCAGCGACTGGCGACTGGCTCTTCGCCCGGACCGGCGGGGAGACTAGACGAGGCGTTCCCGCCGCCAGGCCGGAGGACGCGCCACGCGATGGACGGGCGCAGCAGCGACGTGGGCGGCCGCTCTAGTAAGACCACGCGAGCGAAGGCGTCGCTCACGACGGGATCGGAGTGGGCGGTCCGCAACAGCCGCGACAGGTACCGGCCGAACAGGTCGGTGCCGGCGGGCTTGGGACCGGTCGTCTGCGGGAACTCGAAGTCCGACCCGACCGCAAGTTGCCAGACGACGTCGAGGACGTCCGCCGCGCGGTCGAAAAAGCGCGTCCCGAAGTCGTCGAGACCGCCCTCGGCGAGCGTGTGATGGAGCAACAGAGCGTCCAGCGCTGCCACCGACATCCCCTGCCCGTAGACCGGGTTGAAACTGGCGACGGCGTCGCCGGTCACGACCAGGCCGTCGGGGAATCGATCCAGGTCCCAGTAGCGCCGCCGGAGACTCGCCGGGAACGGGTAGTTGTGGACGTCCTCGGAACACCAGGGCTGGTCGGCGACCAGTCGTCCCAGTTCGGGGACCGGCAGGCTCTCGGCGAAGTCGACGTACGCCTCGAAATCCGTCGGCGCGTCGTCACCGTGGACGGCCTGCAGCAGAATCTCCCATCGTCCGCCCTCGATGGGGATGACGTACATCCCCCGGGTCCGGGGTGCCTCCGGCGGGACGAGAAACGTCCGTCTGTCGTCCGGTGGACGCTCGATTCGGACGGTACCGTAGGTCACGTCGATGGTCACTTCGTCGATCGGCGGCGGCTCGTATCCGTGGTCCTCGAGCCAGGCCGGCGTTCGACTCGTCCGCCCGGTCGCGTCGACGACCAGGTTCGCCGACAGCGTGGCGTCGTCGCCGCTTTCGTCCCGAAACGCGACGCCGGTTATCGCCGACGCGTCGTCGAACAGGTAGTCGGTGAATCGGCAGTTCCCGCGCAGGGTGACGCCGTCGAGCGCCGACACCTTCCGGCGGACGACGTACTCGAACAGCGGCCGGCTCGCACAGTACATCGGGAGTCGTTCGGGACCGTCCGCGAGGAACCCGCCTTCCGCGTAGTGGCCGACCTGCCTGGAAGCGTCGACGAGCACCCCCCCCTCCGCAAGCAGCGTCTCGCCGAATCCGGGAAAGAGGTCCTGCAGGGTCGCCCGACCCGCTTCCAGGAGGGCGTGGGGATGACTCGTCTGCGGTGCGCCGTCGCGCGCCACCGGCTCGTCGGGCAGTGGGTCGCGCTCGATTACGACGACGTCCTCGAATCCGTCGGCGAGCGTCCGCGCGGCGCACAGTCCCGCCATGCTCCCGCCGACCACGACGGCGCGAGTCCCCTCCGTGGAGACTCGTCGGCCGTCGTATCGGGACACGGTGGCCAGCGTCATCGTGGCGTGCCAATAGATTCCAACGATACATTAATGTCGGGTTACTGTCTGGATAAGTGGCTCACAAGGAGATCGGTAATTCGGTCGGGGTGTTCGTGGACGATCCAGTGGGTGGCGTCGGCGAACCGTTCGAGGCGGCCGTCGTCGCAGTAGTCGAGGCTCCTGGGGGCCATCTCCGGAATGAGTGCCTGGTCGTTCTCTCCCCAGACGACGAGCGTCGGGGCCGCGACCCGGTCTCGCGGTGGGTCGTCGCGGTGGCGGACCATCGCGCGGTACCAGTTGATCATCGCGGTCGGGGCTCGCTCCCGGTTCCACGCGCGCCGGTAGCGTTCGAGGTCCGTCTCGGAGAACGTCCCCGGATTGGACCCGTCCCGAAGCGCGTCCACCCACAACCGGAAGCCGTCGCGTCGCGCGGACCACTCCGGAAGCCGCGGCAACTGGAAGAAGAAGACGTACCAGCTCTTGCGAAACTGCGCGAGATTCGTCAGCATCGTCCGCCGGAACACCCACGGGTGGGGAACGTTGACGACGCCGAGTCGATCGACCACCTCGGGGTTTCGAAGCGCCAGGTCCCAGGCGACGAGTGCGCCCCAGTCGTGGCCCACGACGTGGGCGCTGTCGTGCCCTGCCGATCGGACGAGTTCGACGACGTCGCGCGTGAGTTGCCCCTGGCGGTACGACCGGACGCCGCCCGGTTTGTCGCTGCAGTTGTACCTCGCGGAACGTGGACTCGGCCGACGCGACGTCCGGTAACGGGGCGCTCCTGGTCGACTGCGGTGCCATACGACGTTTCGGTCGGGGTGACGTGGCAAAAAATCCCGGACCGTGCGGCTCGAACCCTTATGTCGCCGGCCGGTCTCGAATGCGTATGGACCTCACGCTCGATCACGTTCCGTACGCGTGCCGGGACCTCGACGCGGCGACCGCGGAACTGAAGCGTCTCGGTCTCGCGCCCGAGTACGGCGGCGTCCACGACAACGGCGTCACCCACATGTCCATCCTGGGTTTCGACGACGACACCTATCTGGAGTTGATCTCCGAGACGGACCGCGGCGACCACGGTTTCTGGCCCGAACACATCCGTGCCGACGCGGGACCGGCGGCGTGGTGCGTTCGCGTCGACGACGCCGTCGCCGAGTGCCGCCGCGTCCTCGACGCGGGATACCCCGTGTTCGGACCGTTCTACGGGAGTCGGGAACGCGACGACGGCACCCTCGTCGAGTGGGATCGCGCGGAGTTCGGGACCCACGAGCAGCGCCTCCTGTTCCCGTTCGCTATCGCCGACCGGACGCCCCGTTCCGTCCGGATCACGCCGAGTGCGAGCGTTCGAGACGGTCCACTCACCGGGGTGGGACAGGTCGTCCTCGCGGTGGACCGCCTCGACGACGCGATCGAGACGTTCCGGGATTGCTATCGATGTCCCAGACCGCGACGAACCACCGTGTCCGGACTGGGCGAAGTGGCGTCGTTTCTGGGCCAGCCGCTCGCGGTGGCGACGCCCGGCGGGACCGACTGGCTACGGGCGCGACTCGACGCGTTCCGCGACGGGCCGTGTACCTGCCTGCTCGCCACGCGCGACCTCGACGCGGCACGCCGGGTGTATCCGCTCGGCGAGTCACGCGCGTGGCCCGACGGGCGCGTTGCCTTCTTCGACAGCGACTACTTCGGACGACGACTCGGCGTCGTCGAGCGGACGATTTCGTGATACGGATTCGTGTCTCTGGCTCCCGGCGATTCGCCCGAACGGGTCGACGACGGTGGCTGTGTGGTGACCGGACGGTACGACTTCGGCCGCACGTTCACCGACGAGACTGCTACCGCGACACTGACGTTCCCGCTCGTCGTCACGTCGTAGTCGAACGTCAGAACAAATTGTCTAGCTCGTCGGATTGGAACTCCGTGGAGGGATCGGCGTCGTCGTCGGGTTCGGACGCGTTGGCCTCCCGGGCCCGTTGCATGAACTCCTCGATGCGGGGCGAGCGTTCGATGCCACCGAGCAGGACGAGCGCGGCCAGGCGCTCGCTCTCGAGCGGGAAGTCGCCGCCGCGGACCTGGAGGCTACCAGTCTCCTCCTCGATCCACGAGCGGGCGCGCTCGACACCCTTCCGGGAGATGCGGTCGGGTTCGCCGGCAATGACCAGCAGTGCGGTCTCGGCGGCGACCGCGTTGGGAACGCTCATGCTGGTCAGGAGGGAATTGCGGGTGACCGACGTGATGGTGTTGACGTTCTCGCCGGCATCCTCGCTGGCCTCGGCGCTGGCGTAGCCGAGCGCGGCCATGCCGCCGGGACGGAAGGTGTTGATGATCTCGCTAGTGTCGACGACGCTCTCGCCGACGCCCTCGACCATCTCGCCGGAGGCCAACAGGAGGCCGACGCGCTGGGCGATGTTGTCGTTGATTGCGTCGAACCCTTCTTCGACGCTCTCGTCGGCGGCGTGCCATGCGTCGTTGTCGATGAGCAGCGTCGCGTCGGCTTCGCGAGTCACCGTCTTCAGCGACCGGCCGGCGTTGGCCTGGTAGATCGCACCCTCGTTGCGGCCGGGGAGGATGCCGAGGACGTACACCGGAATCTCGTATATCTGGGCGAGTTCGTGGGCGATGACGGGCGCGCCGCCGCTACCGGTGCCGCCGCCGAGGCCGGCAACGACGAGGATCGCCTCGGCCTCGGAGGTTAGCGACCCTTCGAGTTGGCCCATCACCTCCGTCGATTCGGCCTGCATGATCTCCGCGCCGAGTTCGTTGTCGCCGCCGACGCCGTGGCCCTTGACGCGGTCCTGCCCGACGAGCAACGTATCGATGTCTAGCTCCTGGAGATCGGGCCGCGCGGTGTTGACCGCGAGGGCACTCTGGACCGCGTCGAACCCCATCTCGTAGTCGTATTCGGCCAGGGCCTGGGTTACCTTGCCACCCGCCTGGCCGACACCAATCAGGACGACTCTCATGAGGTACTCCTTGGGACAAACCGTTAATCAACGTTGTGACGTGTCGCGCCGATTTTCGATCCCCTGGCGGTTGACTGGATCGCGCACGGAGGCCCGTACGTTGATAAGCGATGACGGGACGAATCGCCGCCATGACGGAGCCGAATCTGGAAGCGCTCGAACGCCGCTTGCGGGCGGTCGAACGGGCAGTGACCGACGACGAACGCGACCCCGAGATGCCGCGAGACGGCACGGAACCCGACCGCGAAGCCATCGACCGGCGGTTGTCTGACCTCGAAGCGGAGGTCACGGACCTGCAGGCGGCCGTTCAGGCCGTCCGGGGGTACGTCGGAAACGTCCGATCGGTGAACCGCGACGTCGAACGGCGTGCCGACCGCGCGCTGGCCGCGGTCGAACGGCTCGAATCGGACGCGGTGGACGGCGACGACCACGAAGACGTCCACTTCCGTCCCGGAGTGAACGGCGATTCGGCTGACGGCGTCGACGAAGACCCGTCCGAACCGTCGCTCGACCTGCCGGACGACCGGATCGGCTCGGGGAGGCGAACCGCGACGCGAACGGTCGGCCGGTCCGCCGTCGAGGAGTCGCGGCCGACCCCCAACGCGACGGCCACCGACGCGATGGCCACCGACGCGACGGCCACGGATTCGGTGGCCACCGACACGGTGGCTACCGACGCGACGTCGAACGACCCGAACGCGTCCGGCAGTGCACAGCGAGACCAGCAGGCACGGACTACCGGCCTTCTCGCGCGGGTCCGGAACGTCCTGTAGTGTTTCGCGCCGTGCTCGCGGTCGCCCTGGCGACGGTACTGCTGGCGGCGACCCTCCCGGCCCTCGACGACGCGCGCGTCGAGCGCTCGAACGCGTTGCTGTCGGACGAACTCGACCGACTGGTCACGTTCGCGCGAACGCTCCGGGCGCGCGAGACCGCGATTCGAGCGGGCGAGGGCGCACGCTGGCGCGTGACGCTCCGGCTCCCGTCGAAGACCTGGAGCAGTGCCGGCCTGACGTCTCTCACGGTGGGTGACACGGCCGGCCACCCCTCGACGTCGAACGGAACGGTCGTCGCCTGGCGCGTCGACGGCGGCCGGCGCCGTCGCAGGCGCGTGACCGAGGTTCCGCTCGTCGCACGCGGCCGAAACGGACGCGACCGCCTGCGGTTTCGGTCGGGCGGACGCCACCGGCTGGTACTGTTGCTCGTTCGTCGGGACGGAACGCCGACCGTACTGGTCCGCCGGCCCGAGGTTTAAGTCGGAACGGGCGACCAGCCCGGTCCATGGAGACGCCGGTTCCGGGCGCACGTCAGTGGCTGTCCGCAAAGTCGTCGGAGCGGTGGCCGCTGGGTGCCCTGCGCTCGAACGGGTCGACCGAGGAAACGAACGACGGCTGTGGATGCACCCCTCGATTCGAGGACGAGCGGCTGCACGTCGACGCATCGGCGTGTGACGGCGGCGGACGTCTCGCCGAGTCCGTGGCCTGCCGCGCTACCGTGATCGACGCGCTCGCGGCGCGGGACGCCGACGCAGTGCTGGTCCACTCGGACGGTTGTGAACGGGCCTACGAGGGCGACGCCCGCGCGGTGCTCGTCGCGGCGGGTCGGTTCGCCGACGGCGTCGCCGTCCACGACGAACGGCTCGCCAGTCGCGCCTGTTCGGACCCGCTACGGGCGGGAACGGACGCCGCCGGCCGGGCGGGTGCCGTGGGTCGCCTCGCGGCGACGACCGGGCTGGCCGAGGCCGCGACACGGTTCGACGGCTACGAGGACGCGCTGACGCCCCACGTCGGCCCGACCGTGGCCCGCTCGCGCGTCCGCCTCCGCCCGCCGTCGAGGGGAACGCTCCGGGACCGGCGCGAACTCGACACCGACGCCGTCGTTCGCGTGTACGACCGGCCCGACGCGGAACGTCCGATCTATCACCTCCAGCCGGTGGAGCACCGTCTCGACGCGTCGGCGATGGCGACGCTGGCGAGAGCACGCGAGCGACTTGCCACGGGCGAGGCCGGCGACGGCGACCGCGCTCCGGAACGGGCGGTGCGGGCCGTGGCGGCCGACGACGACCCCGTGGAGACGCTGGCTGGCGCGCTCCGGAAACACACGCGGGGCCACGGCGTCCTGGCGGACTGCTTCGCCGACGCGACGATCTCGGACGTCTTCGTGACCGCACCGGTCGACCGAAACCGCCTTCGCGTCCGCGTCGACGGGGAACCGATGGCGACGAACGTCCGACTCACGGCGGCGGGTGCGGACGCGCTGGCCTCGCGATTTCGCCGCGAGAGCGGCCGCGCGTTCTCGCGTGCGTCGCCGACGCTCGACGCGTCGCTGTCGGTGGCCGACCGGATCGTCCGCGTCGCTGGCGTGACCGATCCCGCCAGCGACGGCGTCGGCTTCGCGTTCCGCGCACAGGACGGGGCTGCCTGGACTCTTCCGGGGCTGGTCGCCAACGGAACGCTCACCGCGGACGCGGCCGCGTTGCTGTCGCTGGCGGTCGAGCGCGGGGCTGCGATACTCGTAGCCGGTCCCAGAGGTGCCGGCAAGACGACGCTACTGGGCGCGCTGCTGTGGGAACTGCCGGCTGCCGTCCGGACCGTCGTCGTCGAGGACACGCCCGAACTGCCGGTCGAACGGTTACAGACTGCCGGACGGGACGTCCAGGCGCTCCGGGCGTCGGTCGACGAGCCGGGACTCACGCCGACTGAAGCGCTCCGGTCCGCGCTCCGGCTGGGCGAGGGCGCACTCGTCGTCGGCGAGGTCCGCGGCGAGGAAGCGGCGGTTCTCTACGAGGCGATGCGCGTCGGCGCGAACGCCAGCGCCGTCCTCGGGACCATCCACGGCGACGGCGGCGAAGACGTCCGCGAGCGGGTCGTGTCCGACCTGGGCGTGCCGGCGTCGTCGTTCGCCGTCACCGACCTGCTCGTGACCCTGGAGACGGTACACGCCGACGATGGGACGACGCGTCGCGTGCGCGCGATAGAGGAAGTCGCCACCACCGACACGGACGTCGGCTTCGCGACGCTGTTCGACCGCGAGGACGACGAACTGGCGCGGTCCGGTCGTCTCGGCCGGGGCGACAGTCGGGCCGCGGCCGACCTCGTCGTCCCCGACGGCAGCTACGCCGCAGTCCGGGAGGCGCTGGCCGACAGGAGCGCGTGGCTAGCGCGACTGGCGGCGAACGGACGCACCGGCAGCGACGCGGTCGTCCGGGCACACGCACGACGACGAAACGAATGTTGACTGCTGGCCTCCGGACGCTCGCCCGGTTGTCGCCGTGGGCCGGGCGGTCCGACGCGGACCTCCGCCGGGCGGTGGCGTTTCTCGGTTGGAACCGCGAGTCGGCGACCGACGCGTCGGCCGGTAACGTGACCGCCGAAACCGCCGGCATCGACGCCGAAACGGTCACGCGGGCGGGACACGGGAGCGCGCTCGTCGTCGCGACGGCGGGACTCCCGGCGCTCGCCGTCCTCCCGCCGCGGCTGTGGGGGTTGGTCGTCGTCGCCGCTGTCATCCTGGCGGTCGGCGTGCGCCGCGGTCTCCCCGCGGGCGTGCGGTTGCTGGCGACTGCCCGCCGGACGAGCGCGCTCGGGGCGGCCCCGGACCTGGTGGCGCGGGCCGTCCTGCGGATGCGGTTGCGTCCGTCGCCGGAGGCCGCCGCCGCGTTCGCCGCCGAGACGGGAGAGGGACGCCTGGCGGCGAGTCTCCGGTCGCACGTCCGGCGGGCGGGCGGGACGCCCGAGAGCGCGCTCGTCCGGTTCGGCGAGGAGTGGGGCGAGCAGTTCCCGTCGCTCCGGCACGCCCTCGCAGGGATCGAGACGGCCGGCAATGCACACGAACACGCCCGAGAGCGCGCGCTCGACGACGCGCTGTCGGTCGTTCTCGACGGGACGCGGGAGACGGCCGCGACCTTCGCCGCCACCGTCCGGACGCCCGCCACGGCGCTGTACGCCTTCGGCGTCCTGTTGCCGCTGACGCTGGTGGCGCTGTTGCCCGCCGCGAGCGCGACGGGGCTGTCGGTGTCGGTTCCGCTGCTCGTCGTCGGATACGACGTCGCGTTGCCGGTCACCGTGGCCCTCGTGAGCGCGTGGCTGCTCGCGCGGCGACCGGTCGCGTTCCCGACCGTGCGCGTCTCGCGGTCGCACCCGAGCGTCCCGTCGACGCCGCGACACGCCGTCGCCGCCGGAGTCGCGGCCGCCGTCGTCAGCGGCGTCGTCACAGCCGCGCTGTGGCCGCCCTGGGCGGTCCCACTGGCGGTCGTCGGCTGTGGCGTCGGGACGGCCCTGTTCGTCGAGGCGCGGCCCGCCCGTTCGGTCAAGCGTCGCGCCCGTTCGGTCGAGTCGGGACTGCCAGACGTGCTCGCGCTGGTCGGCCGCCAGGTCACCCGCGGTCGCGCCGTGGAATCGGCGCTCGACGTCGTCGCCGACGAGACCGACGGCGAGACGGCGGCGGTGTTCGCGGACGCGGCCCGGCGACAGCGGCAACTCGGCGACGGCGTCGAGACGGCGCTGTCCGGGGCACTCGCTACCGTCCCGAGCGTCCGCGCGCGGAGCGTCGCGCGACTGCTCGTGCTCGCCGCGAGCGAGGGTCGACCCGCGGGCGACGCGCTGGTGTCGATGGCGACGCACCTTCGCGAACTCCAGCGCGTCGAGGCCGAGACGCGTCGCACGCTCGCGAACGTGACGCGAACGCTGTCGAACACCGCCGCAGTGTTCGCGCCGCTGGTTGGCGGCTCGACCGTCGCGCTCGCGGACGCTATCGGCCGCGTCGACGTCGCCACGGGCGGGTCGGTACCGTCGACGGCGACGATCGGACTGGCGGTCGGTGCCTACGTCCTGGTGCTGTCGATCCTGCTCGCGACCCTGACCGCCGGGCTCCAGCGGGGGTTCGACCGCGCGCGCGTCGGCTATCGTGTCGGCGTGACGCTCGTCTCGGCGACGGTCGTGTTCCTCGTGGCCATCCGGGCCGTCGGACTGTTCGTGTGAACCTTTAGGTGCGGAAACGCGGCCATTCGATCCCATGGAGGAGTCAGCACTCGACGCCTGGTACCTCTGGATCGGCGTGTCACTGGCGAGTATCGCCGTCCTGGGCGTGGTCGCCGGGTTGCCGACTGCCACCGGTCCGGACGCCGTGGCGGTCGCCGAAGCCGTCGACGCCGTCGCCAGCAGCGACCAGCAAGCGACGACTCGGGTTCGTCTGCGGGCCGACCGCATCCGACTCGGTCCATACCGGGTCGCGCTCCGCTCGTCGGGCGGAGGAACCGCCCACGCGACGTTCGCCTACGGACCAGTGACGCCGACGCGGGGACGCCCGGGACTGCGAGGAGTCCTGGCCGGCCGGCCACCGGACACGGTCTTCCGGTCGCGGTCGGCGTTCGCTACCGCGGTGCGACGAGCGCGTTCGGACGGGCGTGCCTGGCGGCGGGCACCGGCCGAACTGACGGTGCGACGCGTCGTCTGGGGGGACGTCGATGTCACGCTCGTCGGGTAGGGGGCAACTCGAACCGGTACCGGCGCTTCTCGCGGTGCTGGCGGTGGTCGCCGGGCTGACGCTGTACGTGGGCGTCGTCGACGACGCGCTGCCGGGTTCGCGGTCGCGCGCCGTCGCCGGAGACGTCGCCGACACCGTCGAGCGGACCGCCAGCGTCGCCGGCGCGGTCAGGCCGGGCCGTCTCGACGCGGGACGGGCAACGGCACCCGACGGGTACGACTGCAACGTGACGCTCGTCGTGGACGGCCGTCGGTGGACTTCGGGCCCGTCGCCCGTTCCCGGGGCCCAGCGAACGACGCGTCTGGTCGGCGTCCGACTGTCGCCAGGGCGCGTCCGCCGCGGCCGGCTAGGGGTGACCGTCTGGCGATGAGAGGCGTCAGTACCGTCCTCGACGCGACGCTGTTTTTGCTGTTGGTGAGCGGAGCGACCGTCGCGCTGGTCGGTCCGCAACCGACACCGCCGACCAGCGACGCGCCGGACCGGACGTTAGCGGTCGTCACGACGGCGACAACCACGGTGTCATATCGGGTCCCGGCCGTCGAGCGGGGCGGTACCGACGGCCACCGGGAAGCCGGCCGGGGCGGTACCGCCGGTCACCGGGGAGCCGATCGACGGACGACGCAGGGGACGATCGCAGAACTGCTGGCGGCCGCCGCGATCGAGGGCGCGCCGGACTCGATCGAATCCCCGTCTCGACTCGAACGGACGCCGTTTCAGCGGGCGGTGGCGAACGCGACGCGAGTGGCCGTGCGGCGGACCGCCGTCGAGACCCGGGTCCGGGTCACCTGGGTTCCCTATCGCGGGGCACCGGCGGGCAGTCGATTCGCTGTCGGGCCGGAACCGCCACGAGCGACCGACGTTCACGCCGCGGCCGCGACGGTACCCAGCGGCCTCCCGACGGTTCGCCGCCGAGCGGTTCGTGCTGGGAAGAACGGGAGCTACGAGGCCGTCGCGGCGACCGTCGCGCGCGGCGTCGTCTCGGGGCTGTTTCCCGTTCGCCGGACGCGCCTGGCGCTGGCGGCCGACAGGGCGGTCGCGCGACCGACGCGTCGGCGGTACGGGCGCGTCGCGCGGGCGCTCGCCGTACCCGTGGCGGACGCGCTCGGCGACCGCGACGTCGAGGCCGCCGATGGCCGACTGATCGGGGCACTGACCGCACGCTACGCGGCCGACCTCCGGGACCGATACGCGTCGCCGTCGGCAGCGGCGCGGGCGGTGCGGGTCGGCCGGGTCCGAATCGTCGTCAGGACGTGGTCGCCGTGATGGACGACCGCGGGCGGGTCCCGTTCGCGCTGATCGGCGTGCTGGTGCTTGTGACCAGCGCGACGCTGGCGACGACCCTCGGTCGGCGACCGCTCACCCGCGAGCCGCCGGTCGACGCGGCGATGGATCGGACGAGTGCGGCCGTTCGAACCGCGCTCCGGAGCGCCGTCCGGACCGCGGGACGCAACGCCGCGGCGACGCCGGTGATACAGCCGGCCAACACGTCCATCGGACGGGTGCTGAATGCGTCGCACGCCTACGAGGACGCCCTCCGGATACGTATCTACGTGCGTGCCCGACGGCGGCTCCGGGCGGTCGCGGAGCACCGTCGTGGCGTCACCACGACGGCCTCGCTCGCACCGACGCGGAACGCCAGCGCCCTCCGGCGCGCGAAGCGGCGAGTGCGCGTCTTCTCGGCGGGCCCGAACGGGACGAACGTGCGGGTCACCGTCCGGAACGTTCGGGTCACGGCCCGTCGGGACGGACGAGTCGTCGGGCAGACGCGGTTCACGCCCACCCTCGAGGTCGCGACGCCGGTCCTGGCGTTGCACCGGCGCGTCGAGTCCTTCGAGAGGCGGTTGAATCGAGGGGTCGCCCGTCCCGGTCTCGGCCAGCGGTTGACGGCCAGGCTGTACCCGATCGCCTGGGCGCGAGGGTACGCCCAGTACGGCGGCGTGCCGATCGAGGACGTGGTTACCAACCGCCACGTCGAACTGGCGACAAACGGCGCGCTCGTGGCACAACAGCGGCGGGCGTTCGGCCACAGCGATCCGGACGCGCGGGCGGCGCTGGCGGTCGGGACGGCGCGGGTCGCCACCAATGATTTCCTGGCCGGAACCGACAGCGGTGGCCAGCAGTGGGCCGAGACCGTACTCGACCCCAACCGCGAGGTGCCGGATTCGATACCGGGGCTCGTCGATGCGGCGTCGACGCCGTCGCCCGACGCCGACGTGGCCGTCGGCGTGGGCCGGACCGCCGACGCTGCCTTCCGGGCGACGGTGGCCGAAGAGAACTTCTCCCGGCTCCGTCGACGAACCTACGGCGCGGCGGTCCGGGTCGAATCGCGGGTGATCGGGCACACGCACCGGCCGCCGATGCCCGACGCGCCGAACGCCTCGGCCCACCTCGTGAGCGACACGACCCGGACGACCGCGACGGTCGTGGGCGAGAGCGACCTGCGAGCGCCCGACGAACGTGGCTGGCACCGCCTCGCGACCTACGGAAAGGTCGTCCGCCGACGTCACGAACGCGTCGCGGTCTGGCGGTGGGGATCGACGACCGCGCGGACCCGGACGACGACGACCGACAGGGTGCGTGTCGCCGTGTCCGTACTGGGAAATCACGCGCCGGACGTGCCGGGCCCGGACCGAGAGATAGCGACGGTCCACGACCGGGGCGACGGCCCGTTCGACGGGCCGAACCTCGCGGACCTCCCGGCGGCGGCGCTCGACCGCGTGGTGGCCGGTCGAGGCGGTCCCGACGCGCTCGCCCGACGCGCCGCGACGGGGCACCTCGACTCCGGGGCCGTCTTCGTGACCGGCGACCGACCGCCGGAACTCCGGGCGTGGGCCTACGCCGACGCGGTTGCACTCCGCGAACGCGTGCGGAATCTCACCGTGTCGGTACCGCGGGGCGACCTCGGCACCCTGGACGCCAACCCCGCAGCCAGGCTTTTCGCGCGCGTTCGGGCGCGCCGGTCGGCGCTCGTCGACGCACCGCACTCCTACGGCAGCGTGGCCGCACGAGCGCGAGTTGCCGTCCGGGCGGCCTACCTGAACCGAATCGAGCGGCGACTGCAACGGCGGGCGAACCGCACGCGTGCCCGGCGCGAACGGTTAGACGCGGCGATGCGCCGGCGGAGTCCGGGATCGATGGCGACCGTCCGGCGTGGACTGGCGGTCCGCGACGCGCCGGGAGGGACCGGCGACGGTCCCGACGGCCTGGCGCTGTCCGTCGAGACGAGTCCGCACTACCTCACGCTGACGGCCGTCGGCCACCGACGCGTCGACGCTCTCGAACCGGGCGAGCGGGTGCATCCGCTGGTCGCGCGCAACGTCGACGTCCCGGCGATTCCGTACGGGGACGTGGCCGACGCCGTGACTGGCGGGCTAGTGCCGACGGCGTCGCAGACGAGTCTGGGGACTGCGGCGCGGTCGTTGCGTGCGGCCAACCGGACCTTACGACGACAGTCGGACGGCGACCTTCAAGCGCGGCGGAATCGACTCCGGGACGCAGTGGCCGGCGGGAACCGCTACGTCCGTTCGCGCATTCGGCGGGCGCTGGCGGCTCGGAACGTCGGAGACGGAGCGCGAGACAGGCGGCGAATCGTCACGCGCGCGCTCTCGCAGTGGCAGACGACGGCCGACCGCGCGCTGGCGTTGCACAACGGATCGGCGACGAGAGCGGTGGTCGAGAGTGCCACGCGCAGTGACCCGGCCGCGACGGCCACCCCGGCGGCGCGGGACCGTCTCGAACTCGCGGTCGAGGCGGCGGTCGCGGACGCGCTGACGGACCCGGAAAGCCGACCGGCCCAGTCGCGGGTCGACGGGGTTACACGGGCGACCCGCGAGCTAGCCGGCCAGGCGATTCACGAGGCCGCCGCTCGGGGCACGAAACGGGGCGTCGACGCCGCGACGGAACGGCTGTTCGACGAGACGCTGGGGGAACTGCCGGCCGGGCTGCCTCTGGTTCCGGTGCCGGGGTACTGGTACGCGACCGCGGGTTTCTGGCACGTCGAGGTCGCGGGTCGGTACGAACGAGTCGTCGTCAGGGCCCACCGCGGGACGCCGGCCGCCAGTGCCGGGACGGTCGCGTACGTCCGCGACGGGGCCGTTGCTCGTCTGGACGTCGACGGCGACGGAGCCGGCGAGCGTCTGGGGCGCGCCTCGAAGGTGTCGTTCCGGACGTCGACCGCGGTGGTCGTCGTCGTCCCGCCCGGGAAGACGGGCGTCGGCGATCGGGGTGGCGACGCCGACGAGCGGTCGGCGGGCTGGCCGAAACCGGGGTGATCGGCTGGCGGGTACCGGAACGGACTCACACGCCTCGCGTCCGTCGATACGGAGTGCAAGAGACTTGTGTCGTGAACGCCTACGCTGGCGTATGCTACGAGGCGAGTTCGACGCGGCCGACGCGTCGGCGACGGAGTTACGGGACGCCTACGCGTCGACCCTGCGGGAGGTCGTCGAAGCGGTCGGCGTCGAGACGGTCGTCGCCGAGTCGGATCTCTCGCGGGAGACGGTCGAGGCGCTGGCGGCGGGGGAGACGCCGGAACTGACGCTGTCGGAGGCGGCCGCGGTGTTGTCGCTGTCGCCGTCGCGCCCCGACGCCGACACGATTCGCCAGGACGCGCTCGACGTGCTGTTGATGGGGATGAGCGTCGCCGTGGTCGACGTCGACACGGTGGCGTCGAGGCTAGACGGCGGGCTCGAGGCGAAGGAGATTCAGGCCAAAGTCGAGGGCAGACGGCCGGTGACGCTGGCGGAGTACGCTCGGCTGCACCGGTTCGTCGAGCGCAACAAATGAGGGTCGCGATTCTCGGCTGTGGCTACGTCGGGCTCGAACTGGGTCGGCAACTGCGGCCCGACCACGAGGTGATCGGCGTCCGGCGGTCGGCGACCGGTCTCGACGCCGTCGAGGCGGCGGGGTTGACGCCGATGCAGGCGGACGTCACCGACGCGGACGCGTTGTCGGCGGTGCCGGACGTAGACGCGGTCGTCTTCGCGGCGAGTTCGGGCGGCCGTGGGGCCGCCGCTGCGCGCGCGGTGTACGTCGAGGGACTGCGTACTGCCGTCGACACCTTCTGCGAGCGGCCGTCGCCGCCGGACCGCGTCGTGTATACGTCGAGTACGGGCGTCTACGGCGACCACGGCGGCGACTGGGTCGACGAGGAGACGCCCCTGGAGCCGACGACCGAGCGGGCGCGGGTGCTCGCGGAGGCCGAACGGATCGCTCGCGAACGCCCGGCCGAGTACGGCCGTGACGGCACCGTCGCGCGGTTCGCTGGCCTCTACGGTCCGGACCGCTACCGGCTCCGGCGGTACCTCGACGGCCCGGTAACGGAAGGCTACCTGAACATGATCCACCGGGACGACGCCGCGGGCGCGGTCCGCTTCCTGCTCGAGGCGGACGCCGCACGCGACGAGGTGGTGCTGGTCGTCGACGACGAACCGGTCGACAAGTGGGCGTTCGCCGACTGGCTGGCCGAGCACTGTGGCCGCGAGCGACCGCCCAAACGGACCGTCGAGGACCGCCTGTCCGAGGGAGACCCCTCCGAGAGGGTCCGACGACGGGTGCAGACGAGCAAGCGGTGCTCGAACGCGAAGCTCCACAGACTCGGGTACGAGTTCGCGTACCCGACGTTTCGAGAGGGGTACAGCGAAGTAATCGAAGATTACCGATCGGTCTGACGATTTCGACCGGCGTCGGTGCCGGGTGGGGAACGTTCATAACGCTCGCACGTCACTGCGCGCGTATGGTGCTCGCTTTCGGGGGGCGTAGCCCCGCGTCGATAGTCGACGCGGTCGTCGATGCGGTCTCGAACGATCCCCTGCTCCCCGTGGTCGCCCTGCTCGTCGTCCTCGGAGCGGTGGCGCTGGCCTGGTTGGTGCGCCGGTGGTGGCGTCGCCGTCGCGGTGGGGCGGGCCTGCGGCGGGTGCTCGGTCGCTACGACGCGGTGAGCGTGTTGATGCACCCGAATCCCGATCCCGACGCGATGTCGTGTGCCATCGCGGTTCGAGAACTGGCCGACGTCGTCGACACCGGCGCGACGTTGCAGTATCCGGGCCAGATCCGCCACCAGGAGAACCGCGCGTTCGAGACGGTGCTGGACGCCGAGTTCGAGCAGGTCGATACCGACGCCGACCTGGCCGGCGAGGCGGTCCTGCTGGTCGACCACAACGAACCCCGCGGGTTCCAGGGGATCGACCGCGTTGACCCGGTCGCCGTCGTCGACCACCATCCCGGCAGCGGCGAGGGGTCGGCCTTCACCGACGTCCGGACCGACTACGGGGCGTGTGCGACCATCTTCGCGGAGTACTTCCAGCAACTCGGATACGAACCGTCCGACCCCGAAGACGCCAACGGCGGTGCGAACGTGTTGCCTTCGCGCGTCGCGAGCGGCCTGCTGTACGGCATCCTTTCGGACACGAACGACCTCACGAGCGGCTGTACCGACGCGGAGTTCGAGGCGGCGTCGTACCTCTTCCCGGCCGTCGACGAGGGTGCGCTGGACCGCATCGCCAATCCCGAAGTCGACGCCGAGGTGCTCGACGTCAAATCGCGGGCGATACGAAACCGCCACGTCGAGAACCCCTTCGCGTTCAGCGACGTCGGCGAGGTGTCGAACGTCGACGCTATCCCGCAGGCCGCCGACGAACTCCTGCGGCTAGAGGGCGTGACCGCGGTCGTGGTGGCCGGCGAGCGCGACGGCACCCTGCACCTCTCGGGCCGGTCGCGCGACGACCGCGTCCACATGGGGAAGGTGCTCGACGCCGCCGTGGAGAACATCCCGATGGCGAGCGCGGGCGGCCACGCGCGCATGGGCGGCGGCCAGGTCTCCATCGAACACATGAACGGACTCGGCCCCCGGGACGGCCTCACGCGCGAGCAGTTCCGCGACAGAATCTTCGCCGTGATGGCCGGCGACCGCTGAGCGCCGTCCTCGACCCCGCACGTGGGCGTCCCAAACTCCGCACGTGGACGTTCCCGACCCCGCACGTGAGTATGGTAGCAATCACCATCGCACACGATCGTGCTCGTGCGACCACGGAGGTTTTCTCCCCGTCGGCCCGACGTCCGGTATGGCCACGAAAGCGGCGACTTGGGACTACCGCGACGAACACGGCGACGACTTCGCGCGGACGTACTTCCGGCGATGCGGGGAGGGCGTCGTTTCGAGCATCGGCGTGGGGACCTACCTCGGCGATCCGACCGAGGCCGTCGACGACGGCTACCGAGAGGCCGTCGTCGCGGCGCTGGAACGCGGAGTCAACGTCGTCGACACCGCGATCAACTACCGGTGTCAGCGCAGCGAGCGCGTCGTCGGCGACGCGATCGAACGAGCGGACGTCGACCGGGAGGCCGTCTTCGTCGCCACGAAGGGCGGGTTCCTGCCGTTCGACGGCCAGCGGCCGTCCGACCCGGGCCAGTACCTCCGGGAGGAGTTCGTCGACTCCGGCGTCGTCGACTCCGACGACCTCGTGGCGGGTCAACACTGCATCGCGCCCGACTACGTCGAGTGGTCCCTGGAGCGGTCGCTGTCGAACCTCGACCTGGAGACGATCGACCTCTACTACGTCCACAATCCCGAGACGCAACTCGAGGCGAACCCGAAGTCCGCGGTCTACGACCAGCTAGAGGCGACGTTCACCCGGTTAGAGCACCGCCGCGCGGAGGGTGATGTGCGTCACTACGGCGTCGCCACGTGGGACGCGTTTCGCGTTCCTCGCGAGAACGACGCCCACCTCTCGCTGTCGGAAGTCGTCGACCGTGCCCGCGCCGCGGCGAAGGAGGCGGGCAACGCCGCGATGGGGTTGCGGGCGATTCAGGTGCCGTTCAACGTCGTCATGGCCGACGCGTTCACCGTCGCGTCCCAGCCGTCGGCCGACGGCGACCGGTCGGTCCTGTGGCTGGCTCACGAGTCCGGACTCGACGTGTTCACCAGCGCCTCGCTGGCGCAGGGCCGACTGGCGACGGCGATTCCGGACGACGTGGCCTCGCGAGTGGCCGGCGAGACGGCCGTCCAGCAGGCGCTCAACTTCGCGCGCAGCGGCCCCGGCGTGACCTGCGCGCTAGTGGGCACGAGTTCGCCGGACCACGTCGACGAGAACGTCGCTGCCGGCACCCACGAACCGCTCGGTGCGGACGCGTTCGACGCCGTCTTCGAGTGATTCGGGTCGACGTCTGGGTCCGGTTACCCGACCTGTTTCCAGCTGCGGCCACACTCCGGACAGACCCGGACGGAACCGACCTCCTCGGGGTCGTTCTCCGTTTTGAGCTGTTTGCCACAGCGCGCACAGGTCAGCCGCTCGTAGGTGTCCTTCTCGATGTCCCCCGAACGGAGACCCTTTCGGACTGATTCCATACGGTATCGTTCGGTACGGTACCGTTTAAAGCTCGTTGCACGCGGGCGAGTCGCCGAAGACCGCGCACTTTTCCCGATCCGGGAGTAAGACAACGGCGATGGAGTACGTTCAGGAGTCGGTGGCGACCCTCCACGACTTCGGTCGGGGGCGACGGTCCACGGCCGGCGTGACGCCCGACGCTCCGACGGCCGAGGCGACCGTCGTCGTGCCGATGACCGCCCGGGAGTGCGGATCGACGGCGGCGACCGGCGTCCTGCGGGCGCTGTCGTCGCTGGACCTCGATTCGGTGCTCGTGGCGCTGCACGCCGATCCGGAACGAGCGGGGCCCGTCGCGTCGTGGCTCGACGGGTTCGACTGCGATCCGGACGTGCTGTGGTGTAACGCACCGGCGGTCGAACGGCTGCTATCCGACTCCGGTCTGGCCGGCGACGCCGGGAAGGGACGGGACGTCTGGCTGGCGCTGGGCGTCGCGGCCGCCCGTTCGGAGTACGTCGTCGTCCACGACGCCGACGCCCGCTCGTACACGCGAGCACACGTCCCGAAGCTCCTGTTTCCCGTCGCCCGAGGATACGACTTCGCGAAGGGGTACTACGCCCGCGTCGAGAACGACCGGTTGTACGGACGGCTGTGTCGGCTGCTGTTCGATCCGCTAGTCCGTACGCTGTCGGCCGCACACGACGCGCCCGTCCTGGAATACCTGTCGTCGTTCCGGTACGCACTCGCGGGGGAGTTCGCGGCGACGAGCGATCTGATCCGCCGACTGCGCGTCCAACGAGGCTGGGGGCTCGAGGTCGGGACGCTCGGCGACGCCTTCGAGGCCGCGGGCGCGTCCGGGACTGCGCAGGTCGATCTGGGGTTTCACCGCCACGACCACCGCTCGGTCGACGGCGACGGCGGCCTCGGCGACATGGCCGAACAGGTGACGGCCGCGCTGTTTCGCGTCGTCGAGGACGCGGGCGTGCAACCGGACTACGCGACGTTGCCGACGCGGTACCGCGACGTCGCGACGCAACTCGTCGAGCAATACGCGACCGACGCGGCGTTCAACGGCCTCGACTACGACGCCGGGGACGAACGCCGACAGGTGGCGACCTACGCCGACGCCGTGGTCCCGCCCGGTTCTGATACGCGTCTCCCCGCCTGGGACGACGCGCCGCTGGCTGCCACAGCGGTCGGTGACCACGCCGCAACGTCACTGGCCGCAAGGCCCGAACGCTGAAAGGACCGCGCCGCGTTGACGCGCGTATGGACCTGACCGCCGACGACCTGGCCGGCGTCGTCGACCTCTTCGGCGGCCTGACACGCTCGGAACTCTCGCGGGCGTGTTCGGAACTCGCGTTCAAACGCGGCGGGGAGGTCGACTCCGTCGAGGATGCGATAGACGACGCCGTCGAGTCCTACCGACTGCTGTCGATTCCGGCGTCCGAACGGAACGGCGACGATCCGTTACTTGTCGTCGGTCCGACCGCCTTCCCCGCACTGCCGGAGGACGCCGAGGATCTGCCTCACATCATGGACGTCGACCAGCGCGACGTCGACGCCGACGTGGTGGCGACTGTCGCCGAGGAACGATTCGCTGCCGACGCCGAGGCAGCACTAGGCGAGGGAAACCGCGACCGCATCGAGCAGTTGCTCGACGTCAGCTACGAACTCGACGTGTGGGGACCGGTCGACGTGGACGCGACGCGAGCGCGGCTGGTCGACGCCGTCGAGTGAGGAGGACCGTCGTGGGGTGTCGGGCGAATTAAGAGCATCAAACGCGTGAGTCCGATATGGACTTCGAGTCGGTGGCCCGCTACTCGCCGACTGCGGTGAGCGGCGAGGAGCGGGAGGCCGCCGTCGTGGTGCCGGTCGTCGACCGAAGTGGGGCGGACTATCTCCTGTTCACGAAGCGTGCGGAGGACCTCGCGGATCACCCGGGACAGATGAGCTTTCCCGGAGGTGGGCACGAACCGGCCGACGCCGACCTGCTGGCGACGGCGCTCAGGGAAGCCAACGAGGAGATCGGGCTGGTTCCCGAGGAGGCGACCGTCGTGGGTCGGCTCGACGACATCCGCACCGTCACACGCTATTCGGTCCGGCCGTTCGTGGCCACGATTCCCGACCGCAGCTACGAACCGCACGACGCCGAGGTCGCCGAAATCGCGATCTTGCCGGTCGCCGCGCTCACCGACCTCGACAACTACGAGAGCGAGCGCCGCGACCACCCCCACTACGGCGAGATTCGCCTCCACTTCTTCTACGTCGACGGCTACACCATCTGGGGCGCGACGGCACGGATGCTGGTCCAGTTGCTCGAACTCGCGACCGATTGGGAGATGCCATCGGAAGTCGACCGCGTCGTCGACGCCGACGCCGATCTGCCATAAAACGACAGCGTTTTGAGCGCCCCCGGGGCTAGGACGGCCAACTCGCGTCGCTGGCTCGATACCGCGACCGTGATACTAATGCTCACAGGTGCGACGCTCGCGCAGGCAGGCATCGACGGGGTAGCGCTCAAACCCACGGAAGTGGACCTTTCGCGCGCCGACCGACTGGACGTCGAGATGGTCACCATCGACTACGAGGGCCAGCGGCACGTCCCGGACGGGGAGACGCTGGCCGACCTCGCCGCCGACCGGACGGTTCGGGTGACGGCACCGGTTCGCGCGGACGGGTTCGATCCGCGCGGCGACGACGATATCCTGGCTGGGCTTCCCGACGCCGTGTCTCGCGTGCTGGTCGCGGGCAATCCCGCGTACCTGTCCGACGCCGAACGCAAGCGGGCGATCGCACCGCGCCTCCGCGCGGCCGCCGACGCGGCCGCCGATCCCTGGATCGGTACCGAGGGGATCGAACGGCTGGCGCTGGCCGTCGGCGGCACGCAGTTCGAACTCCTCTCGCGGACGACCACTCGCGACGTCGAATCGTTACGCGCCGCCGGCTTCGACGGCGACGTCGCCGTCTACGCGCCGACGGTGCTGACCGACGACGAAAACGAAATTCTCGACGCCGTCGGTGCGTACGTCGCCCGCCGTCGCCCCGTCGCGACGACACTCCCCGACGACGCCGCCACCGATCGCACCGCGTCGGGCCGGGCACGCACCGTCCTGTTGCAGGCAGTCGGCGACTACGCGCTGGTCGGTTCGCCGGGGACCGTTGCCGACCGCGTCGACCGCCTCCGTGAGGCCGGTGCCGACGCGGTCGTCGCCTATCCAGCACGCGGACTGGGCCCGCTGCTGGGGTAGGGCAGCCACACGGTCCGGAAAACGGTCGCGGACTTCGATTCTCCGTCCGGAAACCAGACCGCAGATTTCGGTTCGCCGTCCGAGAAGAGTGGCTGGCGACGACTTCCTCACTCCGTGTCCGTCTCGTCGACGATTGCGGCGTCGTCGGCAGATTCGTCGACGACCGTCTCCCGTTCGTTCGCGCCAGACTCCTCGACGGTCGTCTCCGCTTTCGGAATCCGGACTTCGAGGGTGCCGTTGTCCTGCAGCACGGCCGTCGCTCCGTCGGCGTGGACGGCGACCCCCTCGGGAAGTTCGACGTGGCCGTCGAGCGAGAGCCCGCGGCCCGGATACCGCATGTCGAAGCCCTCGTGAAAGTCACGGAAACGGTCGACGCGCACTTCGACGACGCCGTTTCGGAGCCGAACCTGGACGTCGCTGCTGGTCGCGCCCGGCGCGTCGAACACCGCCAGGTACGCGTCTTCGCCCTCTAGCAGGTCGACGGGGAGCGGTTTCCGTTCCTGGGCCCGGCCGACGGCGCGGCCGACGCTCTCGACGACCGCGTTGCCGAGCGACCGCCCGACGTCCCGGATCATACGCGAATCTCCTCCAGGTGGTCGCTGCTGTTGCAGTACGGACAGGCGAAGTCCTCGACGCCGACGTCGTCGGGCATGTCGTAGGTGTAGTGCA
>JBDGSB010000098.1:0-38297 GCA_042217765.1 Haloarculaceae archaeon
CAGGAAAAGAATTCTGCCGGATTCCGGTTGAGGTGGTGGTTCAACACGTCCGGAGTGGGGGATCGTAGTTGTCGGTCAGAAGATTTTATCCGAACGGGCCCATTCCGCCGCCACCGCCCATGCCGCCCATTCCACCCCCGCCCTGCTGTTGCATCTTCTGCATCATGCGCTCCATGTCGCCGTCGCCCATGCCGGAGAACTGATTGAGCATCTGATCCATGGTCTTGTGCTGTTCGAGGAGTTCGCGGACGCGCTCTTGGGGTTTGCCCGCGCCGCGAGCGATGCGTTCGACGCGGCTCTGGCCGACCATCCGGGGATTCTCGAGTTCCTCGTCGGTCATCGAGTCCATGATGACGTCGAAGTCGCGCATCCGTTCCTGGGTGACGTCCATGGCGTCGTCGGGCAGTTGGTCCATCAGCCCGCCGCCGAGACCGGGAATCATGTCCATCACCTGATCGAGCGGCCCCATCTTGTTCATCGTCTCCATCTGCTTGCGCATGTCCCGGAGGGTGAACTTCCCCTCTAGCAGGTCCTGGGGGTCCCAGTCGTCGTCTTCCGCTTCGGTCTCGGCCATCGCGCGCTCGACGCGCTCGGTGAGCTGTTTCAAATCGCCCATGCCCAGCAGGCGGGAGACGAAGCCGGCGGCCTCGAAGCGCTCGATGTCCTGGACGGTCTCGCCGGTGCCGAGGAACGCGATGGACGAATCGGTCTCGTTGACGGCCGCCAGCGCGCCGCCGCCTTTCGCGGTGCCGTCGAGTTTCGTGATGACGACGCCGTCGATGCCGATGGCGTCCTGGAAGTCGCTGGCCTGGCTCTTGGCGCTCTGGCCCATCGCGGCGTCGAGCACTAGCAGGTTCCGGTCGGGGTCGACCTCGCGCTCGATGCGCTCGATCTGTGCGATGAGGTCCTCGTTGAGGCCGTCCCGGCCCGCCGTGTCGACGATGCGGACGTCGGCGTCCTCGGTGGCCGCCAGCCCCTCGCGGGCGATCCGAACGGGGTCGTCGGCGTCGGGATCGCCGTAGAATTCGACTTCCGCGCGCTCGGCCATCTGCCTGGCCTGGTCGTACGCGCCGGGGCGGTCGGTGTCGGTCTGGATGATCGCCGGGTGCAGTCCCTTCTTCGAGAACCACCACGCCATCTTCGCGGCCGTGGTCGTCTTGCCCGATCCGTACAGCCCCGCGAGCATGATGGTCTGGCTCTCGAGAGGCAACTCCGTCGATTCCCCGAGGAGGTCGACCATCTCCTCGTAGACGATGCGGAGGACGTGATCGCGCGCGGACGTGCCCGATGGCGGTTCCTCGTCGAGCGCTCGCTCTTTGATGCTGTCCGAGAGGTCCATCACGAGGCTGACGTCCACGTCGGCCGACAGCAGCGACCGCTGGATGTCCTTCACGACCTCGTCGACGTCCGCCTCGCTGATGCGGGACTTCCCACGGAGACCGTCGAGCGTGCTCCGCAGGGAACTTCCCAGGTCGTCGAGTACCATTTGGTACCCGGTAGGTCGTTCGCGCGTTAAAGCCTTTGTCTCGTCGCGACGGACACCGGCACCCGGACGTCCGGAGACCGTCTACGGGTTCGATTCGTCCTCGCCCTCGCAGTCGACTTCGATGGATTCGTCGGTGACGGTCTGCTGTGGTTCGCCCTCGACGGTGAGGCCGAGCAACCGGTAGGTGCCGTTGGCCAGTCCCGCGAGTTGGGCGGTCTCGCCGGGTTCAAGCACCGATGAGTTCTCGTAGCCGTCCGGGCCCGACACGTCGTATCTCAGGGCCTGCTCGTTGCTGGCGGGGTTGCGGATCTTCAGGAGGCCGCCGTCGTCCCGGCAGTCCGTCTCGAAGAGCAGGGCGTCGGGCGTCGGCGCGGGCTGTTCGCAGTCGACGGTTACGTTCTCGGTGTCGACGACGCGGACGTTCTCGTCGTCGGCGGTGATGGTCGTCACCGTGTACTCGCCGTTGTCCAGTTCCGGGAACCGTTCGGACTCGCCCGCGTCGAGCGTGATCCGGCGTTCGATTCCGGGGCCGTCGACGTCGACCTGGACGGGCACGAGATTGGGATTGGTGACGTCGAGAACGCCGCCGCCGTCGGCACACGACGTCTCCGCGGCGACGGCCTCGAAGGAACACGGCGTCTCGGTGCTCGAGACGTTGGCGATTAGCTGGCCGTCGAGGTACAGTCGCACCTGGGCCTCGCCGTCGTCGCCGGTCGGGACGACGAGCCGGTCGCTCGCGTTCTCGTAGTTCGGCAACGTGAACAGCTGTCCCCTGTCGTACCGGCTGGCGGCGACGATGGTCTTGCGCTCGCTGCCGTCAACGGAGTACTGCAGTCGGGCGGCCCACTCGTTGTCGTTCTCGATGCGGAACGTGGCGTTCCCGTCCTCGGTATCGGTACAGAGGGCGCTGAGCGTGACGTTCTCGGCGTCGACCTGGGTCTGTGGGGCACACCGCGTGACCTCGACGGTGGCGCGATCCTGCCCGTTGACGGTGGCGCGCTCGTCGCCGGGCTGGTCGCCGGAGGTCGCAGTGAACTCGAAGGACTCGTTGGTTGGCATGTAGACCGCGACGGTCTGGGTCTCACCGGGTTCGATGGGATCGTCTTCCCACTGGAGTTGCGCGAGTTCTTCGAGTTTTCCGGTCGGCGCCGGCAGCGACGCCCCGTTGATGTAGACGGTCTCGTCGCCCTCGTTGGTGAACGTGAGCCGCCCGCACTGGGTGGATTCGACGCGGAGGTTCGCCACGGCGGGTTCGAGCCGTTCGCAGTCGATTTCGACGGTCTGGGTGTCGACGACGCGGACGTTCTCGTCGTCGGCGGTCAGGGTCCGGACGGTGTAGGTGCCGTTGTCGAGTTCCTGGAGGCGTTCGGACTGGCCTGGGTCGAGGGTGAACCGCCGTTCGACGCCGGGACCCTCGATATCGACCTGCACGGCCACGTCGTTGCCGTTGGTGACCTGCAGGACGCCACCGCTGTCGGTACACTTCGTCTCGACGCCGACGGGGTCGGGTTCGGGCTGGGGCTGTAGTTGCTCGCAGTCGATGGTCAGGGTTTCGTCGGTGACGGTCTGCTGTGGCTCACCCTCGACGGTCAATCCGAGCAACCGATAGGTACCGTTAGCAAGCCCCGAGAGTTGGACGGTCTCGCCGGGTTCCAGTACCGAGGAGTTCTCGTAGCCGTTCGGGCCCGAAACGTCGTACTTCAGAGCTTGCTCGTTGCTGGCGGGGTTGCGAATCTTCAAGAGGCCGCCGTCGTCCCGGCAATCCGTCTGGAAGAGGAGACTGTCGGGTTCGGGCTGGGGCTGTTCGCAGTCGATCGTGGCCGTTTGCGTGTCGACGACGCGGACGTTCTCGTCTTCGGCGGTCAGGGTCCGGACGGTGTAGTCGCCGTTGTCGAGTTCCTGGAGTCGTTCGGACTCGCCGGGATCGAGGGTGAACCGACGTTCGATGCCAGGACCTTCGACGTCGACCTGCACCGCCACGTCGTTGTCGTTGGTCACCTGCAGAACGCCGCCGTCGTCGGCGCACTTCGTCTCCACACCGACGGGATCGGGTTCGGGCTGGGGCTGTTCGCAGTCGATGGTCAGGGTCTCGTCGGTGACGGTCTGCTGTGATTCGCCCCCGACGGTGAGGCCGAGAAGGCGGTACTCGCCGTTAGCGAGCCCCGACAACTGGGCGGTCTCGCCGGGTTCCAGCACCGAGGAGTTCTCGTAGCCGTCCGGGCCCGACACGTCGTACTTCAGGGCCTGGTCGTTGGTGGCGGGATTGCGGATCTTCAGGAGGCCGCCGTCGTCCCGGCAGTCAGTCTCGAAGAGTAGACTGTCGGGTTCGGGCTGGGGCTGTTCGCAGTCGATCGTGGCCGTTTGCGTGTCGACGACGCGGACGTTCTCGTCTTCGGCGGTCAGGGTCCGGACGGTGTAGTCGCCGTTGTCGAGTTCCTGGAGTCGTTCGGACTCGCCGGGATCGAGAGTGAACCGGCGTTCGACGCCCGGTCCCTCGACGTCGACCTGCACGGCCACGTCGTTGCCGTTGGTGACCTGCAGGACGCCGCCGTTGTCGGTACACTTCGTCTCGACGCCGACGGGGTCGGGTTCGGGCTGTGGTTGCTCGCAGTCGATGGTCACCTTTCTACTCGAAATCTTCACCCTGTCGCCGCCGACTGTGAGGGCCCGGACCCGGTAGTCGCCGTTGGCCAGCCCGGACAGCTGTGCGGTTTCGCCCGGATCCAGCACGGCCGTCCGCTTGTAGTCGTCGGGACCGGCGACCACGTACCGCAGGGGGACCTCGTTGCTGGCGGGGTTGCGGATCTTCAGGAGGCCGCCGTCGTCGCGACAGTCCGTCTCGAGTTGCAGGTCCTCGATGGGCGCGGGCTGGCAGTCGATCCGGACCGACCGGGTGTGAACGACGACGGTGCGGCCGTCCGATTTGGCGAGGGTCCGGACGGTGTACTCGCCGTCGTCGAGGTCGCGCAGGCGTTCGGACTGGCCGGGATCGAGGGTGAACCGACGGTCGACGCCCGGTCCTTCGACGTCGACGGTCACGGGGACGGCGTTGTCGTTGGTGATCTGTAGAACGCCAGCGTCGCCGGCACACGTCGTCTGGACGGCGACGGGTTCGGGGCGGCAGTCGACCTCGACGGTGGCGTCGCTGACCTCGCGTCTCTGGTCGCCCGTGGTGAATCCCTGCACTCTGTAGTCGCCGTTGTCGAGGCCGGCGAATCGGGCGGTCTCACCCGGATCCAGGACGGCGGACTTCCGGAAGCCGTCGGGGCCGGTCACCACGTACTCGACGGGGACGTCGTTGGACGCGGGGTTGCGAACCGTGAGCAGTCCCGCGCCGTCCTGGCAGGCCTTCGTGACGACCAGACCCGCGACCGGTTCGAGCGGGGGCGCACAGTCGAAGGTGACCGTCTGGGAGTCGACTTCGCGTGGCTCGCCGTCGCCGGTGGTGAAGGTCCGAATGGTGTACGTGCCGTTGTCTAGTTTCCGGAAGCGCTGTGCTTCCCCGGGATCGAGGACGAACTCGCGGTCCAGGCCGGGCCCCTCGATCTCGACCCGCACCGAGACGTCGTTGCCGTTGCTGAGCCGGAGGACGCCGCCGTCGTCGGCACACTGGGTGTTCACGTCGACCGGATCGGGTTCGGGCACCGGGCAGTCCGCAAAGAGGACGTACGCCGCGCCGGCGTCCTGACCGGCGCTGTCGTTGCCCGGCGCACCGACGAAGACGTCCTCGTCGCCGTCCGCGTTCGCGTCGCCAGCGGAAGCGACCGCGACGCCGGCCTCGTCGCCGGGACCCTCCCCGACGAACGTGGCGGTGGCGTCCGACAGCGAGGTCGTCCCCGCCAGCGACGCGTTCCCGGCGACCAGGTAGGCCGCACCGGCGTCGGTTCCACCGGCGTCGTTGCGCGGTGCGCCGACCATTACGTCGTCGATCGCGTCACACGTCACGTCGCCCGACCCCGCGGCGGCGACCGACCAGCCCGCGCGGTCCCGCCGGTTCTCGCCGGTGAACTTCGCGCCCGCGTGTGCGAGACTCTCGTTGCCGGTGGCGTTGGCCGACCCGTTGACGAGGTAGGCCGCACCGGCGTTGCGTTCGGGGTCGTCGTGGAACGGCGCGCCAACCAGGACGTCGTCGATCCCGTCGTCGGTGGGGTCGCTGGCGGCGGCGACCGACCAGCCCGCGCGGTCGAAGGGCGCTTCCCCGAACAGCGTCCGGTTGGCCGTCGCCAGCGAGCGGTCGCGGCTGACGTTGCCGTAGACGAGGTACGCCGCGCCCGACCGGGGCCCGGTCCCGTTGTGCAGTGGCGCGCCGACGACGAGGTCGCCGACGCCGTCGTCGTTGTGGTCGCCCGCGTCGTCGACCGACCAGCCCGCGCGGTCGGTCGCGTTCGCGCCGGTGAGCTTGGCGTCGGCCTCGGTCGCGAGCGTCACCACGCTGGTCGTCTCGTTGCCGACCGTCCGGTTACCAATGAGGTACACCGCGCCCGCGTTGTGCCCGTTGCCGTCGTCGAACGGCGCACCGACGAGGACGCCGCCATCGCTTCCCGCCACGGCGCTGGTGTTCGACACCGACCAGCCGGCGTGGTCGCCCAGGCCTCCGTACAGCGTCACGTTCGCGTCCGCGAGGCTCCGGGTGGCCGGCAGCGACGCGTTGCCGTAGACGACGTAGACCGCGCCGGCGTTCGGTCGGAACGCGTCGTTGAACGGCGCGCCGACGAGCACGTCGTCGTAGCCGTCGCCGTTGAGGTCGCCTGCGGCGGCGACCGACCAGCCCGCGCTGTCGTTGGCCGCCACGCCCGAGAGTTTGACGTCCGCGTCGGCCAGCGAGACGTCGCCCTCCTCGACCGGCCCGAACACCAGGTAGGCGGCCCCGGCGTCCTGGCCGGCGCTGTCGTTGCCCGGTGCGCCGATCAGCAGGTCCGTGTGTCCGTCGCCGTCGACGTCACCGACCGACACGATGGATCGGCCGGCGGTGTCGTTGGCCGCTTCGCCCGACAGCGTCGCGTTCGCGTCGCGCAGGTCGATGCGACCGGTGAAGCCCGTCGGTGCGGGAACGACCTGTGCGTTCGCGGGAGCGACGGCCGCCGTTCCGTCCGGTCCCGGGGTCGCTGCGCCGTCGACGGTCGAGTCCGCGAGCGAGGTGTCGAGCCCCAGCGCGGACGCGTCGTTCGTCCCCGCCGCCGCGACGGGAACGCCGGCGGCGACGACGCTGAGAAGGTAACCGATCACGACCAGCGAAACGAGCGTTCGGCGGGTCCGTGACGTGGATTGTCGGCGAAATAGTCGACGAACTCGCGTGGATAGGGGCAGGTGTGCCATGCCGCACGGTACCGCTGCACCGGCCTTTGTAATATCCGGACAACCGGACGGTAAGCCCAGCCACGCCGGCCGGCCACGTCGGTAAGCCCGTTCACGGACGAGCCGTATCCGCGTTCGTCTCCCGAGACCGGAACGTGTCCACGATTACTGCGATCGATCACCGGGCGAAAGATACATACCGGCGGGCGGGCGGTTCCGAAAGGCGACCTTAGCGTCGGGGAGCCGTCGGTAATCGCGCACAACCGAAACGGGGACGTTGCCCCTACTCCGGGCCGAGCAGTCGATCGACGATGTCCTCGGGATCGAAGCGTTCGAGGTCGTCGTAGTCCTGGCCGGTGCCCAGAAAGAGGATGGGTTTGCCGGTCACGTGCGCGATGGAGATGGCCGCGCCGCCCTGGGGGTCCGCGTCGGCCTTCGTGAGGATGGCCCCGTCGATGGCGGCCACGGCGTCGAACTCGCGGGCGCGCTTGACCGCGTCCTGGCCGGCGACGGCCTCGTCGACGAACAGCGTCATGTCGGGGTCGATGACGCGGTCGATCTTCTCGAGCTGGTCCATCAGGTCGTTGCTAGTGTGCAGTCGGCCCGCGGTGTCGCCCAGCACGACGTCGACGTCGTTGGCCTCGGCGTACTCGACGGCGTCGTAGATGACCGCCGCGGGATCAGATCCCTGCTCGTGGGCGATGAGCTTCCGGTCGAGGGCGTCGGCGTGCTCGCGGAGTTGCTCGTTGGCTCCCGCGCGATAGGTGTCGCCGTTTGCCAGCACCGTCGAGTACCCCTCCCCTTCGAGGTACTCCGACAGTTTCGCGATGGAGGTGGTCTTGCCGACGCCGTTGACGCCGGTGAAGATTATCACTAGCGGCTTCTCGGCCGCGGCGACGCGCTCGTCGAAGTCGAACTGACCGACGCTGATGACGTCGTACAGCGCCTCCCGGAGCGCGTCACGGACCAGGTTGCCCGTGCTCTGGAGGCGACGGCGCGTCTCGCCGACGAGGTTGGCCTCGACGCCGTCGAGTATCTCCTCGGCGACGCCCATCTCGACGTCGCTCTGGAGCAACGCCAGTTCGAGATCGTCGAGGTGCGACGCGAGGTCGTCCTCGTCGATGATCGTCTTCCCGCTCGCGAACAGTTTCGCTCGCTCGCCGAGGCTTCGTCCCGACGACGCGTCGCTTTCGGCGTCGTCGTTTTCGGCGTCGTCGGTGGCCGCCGCCACGCCGCCATCGTGCTCACCCACGCCATCGCTGTTCTCACTCGCCGCGCCGTCGTGCTCACTCGCCGCGTCGTCGTGCTCACTCACGCCGTCGTCGCCTTCGCTCGCCGGCTTCCCACCGTCGTCGGTCTCGACGGCCTGGTCCCCGTCCGGGTCTTCGACGTCGACGTCGGCGTCTTCCTCGACGTCGCTAGTGAACTTCCCGAGCTTGTCTTTCAGTCCGTCGAACATCGCCTACTCGTCGTCGTCCTGGCCCTGTTGCATCTGCTGTTGTTGCATCTGCTGTTGCATCTGCTGTTGTTGCATCTGCTGGGCCCGCTGTTCGAGCTGGTCGGTCTCGCTTTCGAGGTCGGAGATTTCCTCCCGGAGGTCGTCGATCCGGCCGTCGAGCGTGTCCTGTTTCGTCTGCAGGGAGTCGATCGCGCCGTCCTGATCGCGCTCGGCGGCGTAGTCGGCCCCGAGGTCGACGATGATCTCGTCGATGTCCTGAACTTCGGCGCGGACGTACGCGCCACCACCGAGGGGAACCTGCACAGTGTCGCCGCTGCCGAGTCGATCGATGGCGTCGATGGCCTCGTCGATGTCCTGTTTCTGTGTCTGCAGGGACTGAATCTCCTCTTGCAGTGCCTGCTTTTGTTCGTTCAGGACCTCGATCTCCTGGGCGAGCTGCTGGAGTTGCTGGCGACCGCTCATGCCGATACCTCCTCGATTGTCACCTGCGTGCGATCGAGTCCGTGTTCGGACCCGAACGTCGCGAGGACGTGCTCGCGCGCGACGGCCTCGTTTTCGGCGTCGATCCGCTTTTCGAATTGCTGGGGACCATCTCGCGCCTGAAACGACCCACGAACAGTAAACTCACTCATACCTCTCCGTGAGTGAGCGAGTCGGAAGAACCTAACTATCTCCGTCGTCGATGTAGTCGAGCGCGCTATCGATGCGCCCGAGTTCCGGGCCGGTGGTGTCCTGGCCGACGACGTAGTCGTGGTCGTTGGCGATCAGGCCGGAGCCGACGAGCGGGCCGCCGTAGTTGACGGTGCCGATGTCGGCGGGCACGTCCAGTACCGCCTCGATGCGGTCGAGTTCCTCGTCGGTTGCCCGCGGGTGACAGAGCACGCCCCGGTCGTTGGCCACGGCGGCCGTGCCGACGGTGCGGACGTCAGCGAGGTCGCCCCGTTCGACGGGGACGTCCAGTCCGTCGCGTACCGCCCGGACGGCCTCCCGGGAGAGGTCCGGATGGACGTAGGCTCCGTAGTCGTTGGCGACGACGACGTTGCCGGCGGCGTTGATCCGGCCGGGTAGTTCCGTGATCGGGCAGTCGACCGTCTCGCGAATCCGCTCGCGCTCCCTGTCAGTGATGCGGTTGCTGACCAGCAGGCCGTTCTCGTTGCCGGTCGCGAGCGCGCCGACGGTGCCGGACCGGCCGATGGTCGTGGTCACCGCGGGCACGTCGAGTTCGTCGCCGACCGACGTCACGAGGTCCTCGTCGACGTCCGGCCGAATCAGCAGACAGTCGTCGGTCGCACGCGCGAAGACGCCGACGTACGCCGATCCGGAGAATGCCACGCGGAGCAAAGCTACTCTGCGGTTTCGGCCTCGACGACGCTCTCGCCGTCTTCCTCGAAACGGGCGGCGCGGACGCGGATCTTGCTCGGGGGGTTGGCCCGCCCGTCGGTCCACACGGCCTCGTTGAGCGAGGTGTCTAGCCGGACGGCGTCCTCCTCGACCGCGAAGTGCTTCGCGAGGTGGCCGCGGATGACGCGCATCGCCTTGCCGGCCCGCTCGTGTTTCGGGACCTGCTTCACGTCGCGAAGCGGGACGGTGACGACCCGCTCCTCGAAGTCACTCGCGCTCATTCGTCGGTGTCACTACGTCGCCAGTGGCGTCGTTTCGGGTTGCGCTGGACCTCCCGGTCGGTCTTGAGCATGACCCACGCGGGCACCCGACTGTTCTGTCTGTCGAGTTTCGCGAGGCGCTTCTTCTTGCCTTTCGATTTCTTGCCCATGGTGTTGAGGGTGTTTCCCGTCGGCGTTTATAGTTGTGTTCTTTTGGGTCGTCCGTCGTGGCTTCCGTCCGGACCGATCCGTCGACCCGACGGTCTCCGCCAGGCGGTATCGCTAGACCAGCGCCAGTGGCACCATCAGTGCGATTCCGACGACGAGTCCCGAGACGAGTTCGGGCTTGCCCTCGCTGGGGAGGGGTTGGCCGAGTTCGAGCGCCTCGGGGATGAATTCCGTGGCGACGAGGTAGATCATCGCGCCGGCGGCGAACCCGAAGCCGAAGGGCAGGAACTGCCGGGCCATCGTCACGAAGTAGAAGGCGATGACCGCGCCGATGGGCTGGGGCAGGCTCGAGAAGACCGCCCACCAGGCCATTCGCCACTCGCTGACGTTCATCGACCGCAGCGGAATGGAGATGGCGACACCCTCCGGGATGTTGTGGATGGAAATGGCGACGGTCATGAACACCGCCAGCACGGGAAGCGCCACGCCGAGCACGTCCACCGTCTGTGCACTCGCCAGGCCGAGTTCGCCGAAGGAGACGCCGACGGCCACTCCTTCGGGAAAACTGTGGACGGTCAGAATGCCGAGGATGAGCACGAGTTTCTTGAAGTCGGCCTTTTCGTACTTCTTCGGCGACACCTCCGTGCCTTCGAGGACCTCGTGGCCGGCGACGACGATGACGACGCCGGCGAGCATCCCGGGGACGATCAGCCAGGCCGGCCCCGCGTGGGTCGCCAGTCCCTCCTTGATGAGGCCGAACAGCGACGCCGACACCATGATTCCCGACGCCAGCCCCCAGAGGGCGACGTTCCAGCGGTCGCTAATCTCCTCGACGAGGAAGAACGGAATGGCACCGAGACCGGTCGCCAGCGCCGTGATGAATCCGGCGACGAACACGAGCACGAGATTCCCCAACAGGTCAGGATTCATTCTCGATCGGACTTCACGTTCCGCAACCTTAAGAACTCCTATTCGAGAGAATATCTTTTGGCTTCCCTAAGATAGTTTGACGAACGAGAAAGCGTCGGCGACAATTCCGCCTTAGAGTGCAATCCGTTCGACCGTCCGGTACTCCGGTCCCGAAGGCGTCAACGTGCTCTCCGTCAGGCGAATCTCCTCGACCTGCAGCCGTCCCACGTCGGGGTCGCGGTTGCGGATCACGTCCTGCACCCGTTCTTTCCCGCCTGCGTGTTCCATCCGCGCCAGCGTGACGTGGGGCGTGAACGCGTGGTCCTCGGGATCGAACCCCATCGCGACGGTGCGGTCCTCGATGGCCTCGTGCAACCGCGTCATCGCGTCGCCGCCCTCGCGGACGCCCAGCCAGACGACGCTGATGTACTCCAGGCTCGGGAACACGCCGAGGCCGCCGAACCGCGCCTCGAACGGATCGACGCCGCTGTCCGCGACGGCCGCGCGCAGTTCCTCGAGGAGCGCCGGGACCCGGTCGTCGTCGACGTCGCCGAGGAACTTCAGCGTCACGTGGGCCTGTTCGGGGTCAGTGAACGACAGCCCCGACGCGCCCTCGAACGGTCCCTGGACCGCCGCCACTTCCCCGCCGAGTCCGTCCAGGTCGACGCTGACGAACAGCCGCTTGCTCATACCCGTGGTTTTGGCGAGCGCCGCTTGAATCCATCGCCGAACGACGGCTCGCTGACGTAGCCCTTAACCACGTCGACCGCAAATCGAGTCGTATGACCGACGACGAGCGCGACGACCACCGGTTCTCGGAGGGACAGGGATTCGACGACCCATACGAGGGATTCGACCTCGACCCGCCGGAACTGGACGTCGACCCCGACCAGGTCGATCCGGTCGACTCGCGCGTCGTGACCGACACGCTCGACCGGCGCAACGTCCCGTCCGACCAGGTCGACGTCGAGGACCTCCTCGATGTGGGCCTGAACTACATGGGCATCAACCGCCACGAACAGGCCGCCGAGACCTTCGAGCGAGCCGCCCGCTTCGCCGACGACGAGGGACTGAAACAGGAGGGCTGGATCAACAAGGGTGCCGCCCACGCCGAACTCCAGGAGTACGACCAGGCCATCGGGGCCTACCGGGAGGCGCTGGCCATCGACGACGAGGCCGAACACGCCGCCAGCGCCGAGACCAACCTCGCGTACGCGCTCTGGGAGTCCGGCCGCTCCGAACAGGCGCTCGAACACGCCGAACGCGCCGTCGAGATCGATCCGCGATTCGGCCAGGCGTGGTACAACCGCGGGTTCTTCCTGCTCGAACGCGGCCTCGCGGAGGACGCCGTCGACGCCTTCGACAACGCCATCCGACTCGGGTTCCGCACCGCCGAACTCCTCGACGAGAAGGCCCGCGCGCTCGAACGACTCGGTCGGGACGAACGCGCCGAGGAAGTGGCCGAGCAAGCCCAACGGCTCCGCGAGGAGGCCGAGAAAGAGCTGGTCGAATGATACTCAACGAACGCGAAACCGAACAGGGACTGCTCGTCTCCGTCTGTGACCCCGACGTGCTCGGGGAAACCTTCGAGGACGGCGACGTCTCGCTGACGGTCACCGAGGACTTCTACGGCGGTGAACGCGTCGACGAGAGCCGCGTCGTCGAGTCGCTATCGAAGTGCGCCGTTGCCAATCTCGTCGGAACCGACGCCGTCGGCGTCGCCATCGAACACGGCTTCGTCGAGGAGGCCAACGTCTTAGACATCGACGGGACCCGCCACGCCCAGATGCTGTGGATGTGAACGACGACGTCGAGCTGCCGTTGCTCGTGACGAGACGCAGTGGGTTCGGGCGGAAATTGGAACGGTGCCGACGGGACGGTCGTTACCAGTCCCGCTAAGTCGAAGTCGACGTTGTATTGTGGACGCTCTCGACGTACTTCGCGAGCACGTCGACTTCGAGGTTGACCCGGTCGCCGGCGGACAGGTCGCGCAGGGTGGTCTCGGCGTAGGTGGTCGGGATGACCGCAATGGAGAAGGTGTCGGCGGACGCGTCGGCAACGGTCAGGCTGATTCCGTCCAGCGCGACGAAGCCCTTCTCGACGACGTACGGCGCGAGGTTGCCCGGCAGCGAGAACGTGAACGTCCAGTCCTCGCCGTGGCGTTCGGTCGTCCGTAACTCGACGGTGCCGTCGACGTGGCCCTGGACGACGTGGCCGTCGAACCGGCCGTCGGCAGGCAGTCCGCGTTCGAGGTTGACGACGTCGCCCTCTCGTATCGCGTCGAATGCGGTCCGGTCGATGGTTTCCGTCGCCAGGAAGACGGTGAACCACGACCCCTGCTCGTACTCCTCGACGGTGAGACACGCACCGTCGACGCTGACGCTCTGGCCGGCTTCGAGGTCGTCGAACGTCGTCGCTATTCTGAGCCGGCGGCCCCCTTCGTCGTCCTCGACGGCCAACACCTCGCCGGTCTCCTCGACGATACCCGTGAACATACTCGCCCGTCGGTGAGCCGATGGCAAGGGGCTGTCGGTCCGCGTCACTCGACGGAGTCGCCGTCGGCCGACCACTTGCCGCGGTCCGCGCCGCTTGCGTGCAGGTACTCCGCCAGCAGCGCGGGAAAGTCCCGGCCCTTGAGGTAGCGCAGGCCGAAGTCCTCCGCCCAGTTGATGATGCCACGATCCTCGGTGACGACGCCGGCCTCTAGTTCCCGGGCGAGGATCAGGAGGTCGAAGTCCTCCCGGGAGTCGAGGACGCCCTGCCGGAGCGCCCGCCGGTACTCGTCGCGGAGGTCGGAGATCACCTCGTCGACCTCGGTCATGTGGTCGTGGTCCTCGACCGTGTCGGTCCGGGACTCTTCGGCCTTCCGGACCGCCTTCTCGGACACTCTGAGCCCGCGGTTGACTCGCTCGCTCATCTCGTCGATGAAGCCGTAGACGAGTTCGGCGGGAATCTTGACCTCGTAGTGATCGGGGCTCTTGACGATGATCCAGGTGTTGAGCTTCTCGAACACCGCCTCGTCGACGTCGCGGTCGCGCAGAATCTGGGTGAGTTCGTCGTCGATCGAGGGCGGCATGTAACAGGAGATGCCGAGTTCGAGTTTCGCCTCCGCGATGAGGTCGAGCAGCCGGAGACACGCCGCCTCGATGTCCTCGTCGTCGCGCCGTATTTCGTCGGTGACGAACAGCGACGTGTCCAGCACGAACCGCTGCTTGAGCGGCGAGATCGCCATAGCCGGAGTTGGACCCCCAGCGGCAAAACGTCTCGGGCGCGACCTGGCGGCGTAGAATCGCCGGTCTCCGCGAGGCGTTAGCGGTCGACGCGACTACGGCGTCTCGTAGACTGCGAGCGTCGTCGACGCTGCGGTCTCGCCGGGCGGCTGCCAGCGAACGACGACCGTCGTGTCCCCGCCGACGCGTCGCAACCGGAGGGTGTCGCCGACCTCGACGATGCCGTCGTCGTCGGACCACGGTTCGGTCCGGGTGTCGCCGACCGCGACGGTGAGGGTGCTGGCGTCGATGGCGTCGCCGCCGTCGTGGGTGATCGCCAGCCGACCGTCGTCGTAGCGCATCGCGAAGGACGCCTGGGGAACCGCCGCGCCCGGGTTCCCCAGTCCGAAAACGACGGTCCCCACGACGGCGGCGAGTACCGCGATGCCGACCACGGCGACGATACTCACGACGAACAGCGTCGCGACGCCGATCAGAACTTTGACTGCAGTGTCCTGCTCGTCCCACCGCTCCCGAAGCCCCATGCCCGGGAAAGAGTCCGTTCGTTTGGCATAAGCTTTCGGGAGGCGTCGTTCCGACGGTGCCGGTCGCCCCCGTGTATCAGGGAAATCGGTCGGGACCGTCGCCGCGTTCGGTCTTGATTTCGCACTCGCCGTTGCTGTTGATGACCAGCCGTCCCTGATAGCCACACGTCCGGTTGTTGTTGTACTGACAGCGGGTACAGCCACACTCCACGGCCTTGCGGTCGTTGCCGATGGACATACGCTAGCTCGGAACGCAAGCGTGTTAACGCTTATCGGGGGTACACGTTCGCGAATCCACCGATCGATGCTCTCGTCACGGGCACCGGCACGTTCGACGAGGCCGAGCTCAGGGACCACCTCCTCGGGTCCCGGACGTGGCTCCACACTGGCTCTGAAAGTCGGCTTTTCCCGCCTGCAATTTGCTACTCGAGCCAACCCGTGTGGCTTTTGGGTGGCGCGCTCCGAGGACCCGGCGAGACGATGTGCTATCGAGACGCTCGACAGACGACGCTCGTCGCGGTCGCCGGAGGTGACGTCCGATGATCGGCCGCTACGTTCGGGATCTCTTCGCGGTCGACCGGCGCGTCCTCGCGCTGGCGTTCGCGCGAGCGGCCGATTCCCTCGGGAACTCGTTTCTCATCGTCGTCCTGCCCCTGTTCATCAAGCACCTGCTGGCGGGGACCGGCGGTGCCGACAGCGTGGTCGTCGGCGGACTCGGGATGCACGCGACGCTCACGCAGGGGCTGGCCGCCGGCATCGTGCTGTCGATGTTCGGCTTTCTCAACAGCATCGGTCAGCCGTTCACCGGCCGCCTCTCGGACCGGGCCGGGCGACGCCGTGCGTTCGTCCTGCTGGGACTCGCCGTCCTCGCGGTGACGAACGTGGCCTACGCCTTCGCGGGGACGTACCTGCAGTTGGTCGTCATCCGTGCAATCCAGGGAATCGGCGTCGCCTTCACCATCCCGGCGACCATCGCGCTCGTGAACGAACTCGCGACCACCGAGACTCGCGGGAACAACATGGGCGTGTTCAACACCTTCCGCCTGCTCGGATTCGGCCTCGGCCCCATCGTCGCTGGCGGGGTCGTCAGCGGCGGCCCCTACGCCCTCCCGGGCGTGACCCTGACCGGCTACAACGCGGCGTTCGTCATCGCGTCGGCGGGTGCGCTCGTGAGCTTCACGCTGGTCGTGTTGCTAGTGAGCGACCCCGAGACCGTCGAGACCGACGACGACGACCTCGACCTCGCCGTGTTCGACCACGAACGCGACGCGCTGCTCGACCCGGTGTTCACGCTCGGGGTCGCGTCGCTGTTCATGGCCATCGGCATCGCGTTGCTCTCGGCCATCGAACCGCAGGTGAACGCCCACCTCCACCAGGGCGCGTTCCTGTTCGGCGTCGAGTTCGCGGCCTTCGTCTTCGCACAGGTCCTCCTGCAGGCCCCCATCGGATCCGCCAGCGACGACTACGGCCGCAAACCGTTCGTCCTCGGCGGCCTCCTGTTGCTCGTGCCGTCGACGTTCGCCCAGGGATTCGTCACCGCTCCCTGGATGATGGTCGTCGCACGCGGCGTCCAGGGCGTCGCGGGCGCGGCCGTCTTCGCCCCCGCGCTCGCGCTCGCCGGTGACTACGCTCGGGCCGGTCAGTCGGGCACCCAGCTCTCGATTCTCACCATGGCGTTCGGCCTCGGCGTCGCCATCGGGCCCCTCGTGTCCGGCGCACTCGCTAGCCTCTCGTATGCGGCCCCGTTCGTCCTCGGGGCACTGCTGGCGCTCGTGGGTGCCGTCCTCGTCCACACGCAGGTCGAAGACACCGTTCGATCCGGTAACGACGACGTCGGTGCGGAGACGACAGTCAGCGATTGACCCGGACCGTCCACGGGCCAACGTCGACCGCCTGCGGAGTTGCGATCCGAGAACTACCACCACGTGGGAATCGCCAGAGGGTACTTTGCCGGCACGCCGCTATCGCGAGCATGGCGCTCAGTGCCAGAAACCGACTCTCCGGGACCGTCACGTCCGTGAAGGCGGACGACATCGTGGCAGAGGTCGTCGTCGAACTCGACGACGGACAGACGATCACGTCGACCATCACGCGCGGGTCCGCCGACCGCCTCGAACTCGCCGAAGGCGACGACGTCGAGGCCGTCATCAAGGCCAGCGAAGTGATGGTAAACAAGGAGTGACGGTGGCCGTCGCCCCGGATCGACGGCCGCTCGCTCGGCGGCCGGCCGTCCGCTCGGATACCGTTATTCGAGGGCGATGTACGTTCGCGTGTCCGCCACACCGTCGAGGTCGCGGATGCGTGTGGCGACCGAGTGCATGACGTCGTAGACTTCCTCGCCGGTCGCCTCGGCGATGATGTCGTACTCGCCAGCGACGATGTGGGCCTCTTCGATGCCGTCGATGTCCTTGGTGGCGTCGAGGAGATGTTCGGACTTTCCGGCTGCCGTCTTGACCATGACGAACGCACGAACCATTTGTGTATTGGTACTCCGGCACACATCAAAAGCCTTCTCCTCGACCCGACGTCGACACCCACGTCCGGCGATACCACACCGTGGCTCCGGGGGTTAAGTTTATCCACCCATGTGTGTGTATGGTAGTGTATGAGATTCGTTATCGTGGGTGCCGGTCGTGTCGGCCTTCGAACTGCGCGTGCGCTTCGGGACAGCGGCCACGAGGTCGTCGTCGTCGAGCGAGATCCCACGACCGTCGAGCGCGTCCGCGATGCCGACTTCGAAGTCATCGAGGGCGACGGCGACGACGAGGACGTCCTCCTGGAGGCCGATCTCGAACACACCGACGCACTGGGGGCGCTGACCGGCGACCTCAACACCAACTTCGCGGCCTGCATGATCGCGAAACACTTCGGCTGTCGGACGGTGCTGCGCATCGACGAGGACTACCGCGAGGACATCTACCGCAAGTACGCCTCCGACGTCGACGAGGTCGTCTACCCCGAGCGACTGGGAGCCATCGTCGCGAAGAATGCCCTGCTCGGCGGCAACATCCGCGCCATCGCCGACATCGCCCAGAACCTCCAGCTCGTGGAGTACACCGTCACCGACCACTCCCCGATGCGGGGCTACAGCCTCGCGGAACTCGAGATGCCCGCCAACTCCGAACTAATGGGATTCGGCAAGGAGGGCGAGCCGATCACCGTGCCCGACGACGACGTCTCGCTGGAAGCGGGCGACCGGGTGGTCGTCCTCGCGGACTTCGAGGCGCTGTCGGACGTCCAGCAGATCATCGTCGGCGACGCCAGCCAGGTCGCGATGGGAGGTGCGTGAGATGGTCCTGGCGTACGTGATGGTCAAAGCGCACACCGGCGACGCCGACCGCCTCCAGGAGGAGATTTCGGCCATCGAGGGCGTCGTCGACGTCGCCATCGTCGCCGGTGACGTCGATCTCATCGCCAAAGTCGAAGTCGACTCCCCCGCCGAGGTGAAAGACGTCGCCGCGACGCAGATTCAGCAGGTCGACGGCGTCGAAGACACCCAGACGTACGTCGCGATGGACTAGCGCGGGCGATGGACTAGTGCAGACGACGGACTAGCGCAGACGGAACCGGACCGTCGGAACGCCAGCGAATCGGGGGCCGGCGCCAACTTCGTCGAAGCCGGCGGCCGCGGCGGCGTCCCGTGAGACGGCTTCGTCTTCCGGGACGAGGAGTTCGACGGTCATGTCCTCGCGGTCGGCGAAGCCGACGGGTTCTTCGAGGAGGAGCCGGCAAGTCTCGCGGTCGCCCTCGAGTTGGGTGACGTGGACGGTTCCCTCGCGGGCGTCGTAGCTGACGAAGCCCACGATGTCGTCGTCCTCCACGGCGACCCGGACCGTCCGATCGTGGACGAGATTTCGCATCACGTCCCGCGGAGCGTCGGTCAGGGTCGCCAGTCGTTCGGCGTCGGCCTCGACGGCGTCCCGAACGTCCATATCCCGGCAGTCGGTGCGCACGCGTTTATAATCCACGGCGCGGCGACAGACGAGCACAGTTCCACGCAAGCGCGGCGACAGATGAACACAGTTATCCCACCCCATCGGCAAAGGGGGCGTATAATGAGAAGCGCACACATGCACGGGGTGGTAGCATGCGCGTAGTCGCGAAGTTCGGTGGCACTAGTCTCGGCAACGGGGAACGTATCAACCGGGCGGCCGACTCCATCGCGACGGCCGTCGAACAGGGTCACGAAGTCGCGGTCGTCGCCAGCGCGATGGGCGACACGACCGACGAACTGCTCGGCCAGATCGAGTACGAGGCCGACGACTCCGACCGCGCCGAAATCGTCAGCATGGGCGAACGCACCTCCGTCCGGATGCTGAAGGGGGCGCTTGCGGCCCGTGGCGTCGACGCGGAGGTCGTCGAACCCGGCAACGACGACTGGCCGATCATCACCAACGAGTACGGCGAGGTCGAGGTCGACGAGACGAAAAAGCGAGCGCACGCACTCGCCGGCCGGATGCAGGACGTCGTGCCGGTCATGACGGGTTTTCTCGCTCAGGACTGGCAGGGCAACATCACCACGCTCGGCCGCGGCGGTTCCGACACGACCGCGGTCATGATGGGCAACTACATGGACGCCGACGAGGTCGTCATCGTCACCGACGTCGAGGGCGTCATGACCGGCGACCCCCGCGTCGTCGAGGGTGCCCAGAACGTCGGCGAGATCTCGGTCGACGAACTCCGGAGCCTCTCGTTTCGCGGCGCGGAGGTCGTCGCCCCGTCGGCGCTGTCCTACAAAGACGGGAACCTCGGCGTCCGTGTCGTCCACTACCAGCACGGCGACCTGCTCGGTGGCGGCACGTCCATCGAGGGCGAGTTCGAGAACCTCATCGACCTCCAGGAGAGTCCGCTGTGCTGTATCACCGTCGCCGGCCGTGCCGTCCGCAACACGCCCGGTATCCTCGCGGACCTGTCGACGACCCTGTCCGACCAGGAGATCAACGTCGAGGCCGTCTCCTCGGGCATGGACTCGATCACCTTCTACCTCGACGAGAACGACGCCGAAGAGGCCGAAGCCCTCCTCCACGATCAGATCGTCGAAACCGAGGCACTGTCGAGTCTGACCGTCGAGGACGGCTTCGCCGTCATCCGGGTGACCGGCGGCGAAGTCGCCAACGAACCCGCGCTGGTCAAACGCGTCGTCGACCCCGTCCACGGCGCGCACGTCCACATCTACGACGTCATCACTAGCGCCACCTCCGTCTCCGTGTTCATCCCGTGGGACGACCGCGAGCAGGCCCTCGAACAGGTCCAGAAGCGCTTCTGATAGCGATTCGCGTCCGTCACGAGAGAGCTTCCGGCGGTACGAGTACCGGAACGCTCTCGATAGTATACACGGGTGCCGGAACGCTCACAACGGGACCGCGAAACACGCTGACACGAAACGTGCGGACCGCCACCCGCCACGGATCGGCGACGGTTCATCGCCGCCGCGCGTTCCGCCGCCGTGCGAACGGAACTCAAAAGTAGTATATATCGGGCTTCCGTAGCCGCGGACATGGTCGCTACTGGTGTCGTGGTCGGCGTTGCTCTCACCATCGTCGCCGTGGCCTTACACTACTCGAAGGGCACCGGCTGGGAGCCGTCCGACGACATCTCCCAGGCAGTGCTCGAACGGCGCGCGGCGTCGGTCCCCGAAACGGAGTTCCCCGAGCCGATGAACCGTTCCATCGGCGGTGGCGGCGCGGCCGCCATCCCCGCCGGCGAGGGCGAGGCGGAACTCGAAGAGGGCGAAGCCGAAGAGGAAGCGGAAGGCTTCGACCCCGAATCCATCCCCGACGACGAGGTCGAGTACTACGACATCGAGTTCGTCAACGAGGGCGAGACCATCGAGGTCGCCAACAACGAAGCACTTCTGGACGCCGGCGAGGACGAGGGCTGGGACCTGCCCTACGCCTGCCGACAGGGCCAGTGTGTCTCCTGTGCCGCGAAGATCCAGGACGGCAACTCCGAGGACTACGTCCGCCACTCCAACAACGAAGCACTGTTCGACGACGACATGGAAGATGGCTACTGTCTCACCTGCGTCGCCTACCCCGTCGACGACTTCAGCATCGAAACCGGCGAACAGCCATAGCAGAACGCGCCGGGAGGGATTCGAACCCCCGATCTTCTGGTCCGGAACCAGATGCCTTGTCCGCTAGGCTACCGGCGCACGTATCGTCATTCGCAGTCGACGACGTAAGGGTTTCCTCTTCGAGTCGGCACGGAGTGACTGCACCCAGTACCGAACTCGACGCAGACCTCACGTCGATCGGTCTGCCGTGAGTCAATTCCCGGCAGTGCATCCGCTCCTCACGTCCGTTCGTCGCTCACGGGCCGCTTCGTTTCCTGTTCGCAGTCGAGGACTCACTTCGTTCGTCGCAGGATGCGCCGGCCGGGAATTGAACCCGATGGCAAATCCTCGCTATCGCTCGGATTTGCGTGATTCAATTCCCTGGCCTGCTCGTTCGCTCGCAGGCTCGCTCACTGCGCCGGCCGGGAATTGAACCCGGGCTATGAGCTTGGGAAGCTCATGTCCTACCACTAGACCACCGGCGCGCTTCGTTCACTGCGTTCACTCGCGCCCCGAGGCTCGCGAATCGCTGATTCGCTCACCACCGGCGCACGTGTTCGAACAGTACGACTGCGCCGGCACTTGAACGTAGCGCTTCGGGAAACCGAACGATCGTCCACTCTCGGCGACGAGAGAGGGAGCTATTAGTCGCTACCCCTCGAACGACCGGACATGGCAGACGTCCACCGCGCCGACGACCCGCTGGATCTGCGTCTCTCGGAGGCGGAACTGCGCGCTCACCGCGACCACGTCACCGACTTCATCCGGGATATGCTCGACGCGGCCGGCGTCGAGCGGGCGATCATCGGGCTGTCGGGTGGGATCGACAGCACGCTGACGGGGCACTTGCTGGTCGAGGCCGTGGGTCGCGAGCACGTCCACGCGCTAGTGATGCCCAGCGAGGTCAACCGTGCGGAGAACATGAGCGACGCCGAGCGCGTCGCCGCGGAGTTGCTCGACGTCGAGTACGACGTCGTCGAGATCAATCCGCTGGTCGACGCGTTCCTCGACGCCTATCCCGACGCCGACGGCGACCGGATGGCCGTCGGAAACCTCCGGGTACGAACGCGCGCGGTATTGAACTACCTGGTCGCCAATCACGAGGACGCGCTCGTGGTAGGTACGGGCAACCGGAGCGAGGCGCTGGTCGGCTACTTCACGAAGTACGGCGACGGCGCGGTCGACTGCCACCCCATCGCCAACCTCTACAAGCGCCAGGTCCGCCAGCTCGCAAAGCACGTCGGCGTCCCCGAGGACCTCGCGGAGAAGACCGCCAGCGCCGAGATGTGGCTCGGCCAGACCGACGAAGCGGAACTGGGCGTCGACTACGACACGCTCGACTCGATCCTGGCGCTGCACGTCGACGGTCCCCTGTCGACGTCGGCGACCGCCCGCGCGATCGGCGTCGACGAGGACGTGATCGAACACGTCAGGGCGCTCCACGAGCGAAGCGCTCACAAGCGACGAGCACCGCCGGGCCCCGACCCGCTGTCGATCTGAGACGGAGTGACGGCAGGCCATCCCGGTGGGTCGCCGAAACGGAGCGCGACGAAATTCGGACTGCCGATCGGTCCCTCGCACCGAACCTCAAGACACTTGCCGGCGGCGGCCCAAGATTTCGGTATGCTTCGGTCGCTCGCGAAACTGCTGAAGGTCGGACTGCTCGCGGTCGGTCTCGCCGCCGTCGTCTTCGTCGTCGTGTCTTACGGCTGGAACGGCGAACCGCCGACCGTCGAGCTAGAGTGACGCCGGGACGGTAGTCCGGCGGGTACGACCGGCGTGGTCACGTTCGGGCGCTCCCGGGTCACGGTCCGGTTGCAGGGTCGTCGAGCCAGTCGACGAAACTCCCCTCCAGGAGGGTCGGCTCCTGTTCGCGGAGGTACCGCGACTGCATGCCCCAGATGGCCTCGGTGAGCGGCGTGTTTCGTTCGATCGCCTCGCGGACGACGTCGTGTTTCCAGCGGGCGGGCGTGACCCGGCGGTCGACGCGTTCGCGCAGCGGGCGGATGTACCGGCGTGCCTGGTCCGTCGAGAGACCGTACAGCTCCAAGCCGTCGCGGGCGTACTCGAACAGTTCGCTGTAGAGGCGATCGAGGTTGTCCGTCTGTTCGCCGTCGGCGGTAATCCACGTGAGGTCGGCCTGCAGGCCGTCGCGGGTGGCCGCGTAGAAGTTCGCCTCGGCGGCGTCGTGGTCCATGTTTCGGACGGGGTGTTCGCGGCTGGTGAGGCTGCGCAACAGTCCGCCGAAGACGGCCTGGAAGGCAACGGCGTCAAGCAGCGTCGGCTGGGCCGGCAGGGGACGAAACTCGATGCGGGCGTTGGCCGCCGACCGGGTCGCACCGTCGAACACGGGGCGAATCCACCGCCAGTAGCTGCCGTGTTTGTGCCGGACGTGGGCGAACTCGTCGTCGAAGCGGCCGGTGGTCTCGACCGTCATGGGAACGATGGTCTCGTCGTCGAGGATGGCCTCGATGGCCGCGTCGACGGACGCGAAGTCGGGCGGGAAGGTCACCTTCGGCGTCCGCTCGCGGGAGTTGAGCACGGTTTCGAAGACGCCGACGCGGTGCTCCATGTGGGCGTCGGTGACGATTTCCTCGTCGGGCGCGTCGTCGTAGAGATCGGGCGGGAAAAACGGCGAGTTCACGCCGATCGCCAGCAGCGGGCCGGCGATCCGGAGCGCGTACCGGAAGTATTCCGGCAGGTCGGGCGCGTGGGGCACCTGGTAGTGGGGCTGGATGGAGGTGATGAGGCTTTCGGGCATCACGGTGTCGGCCTGCAACGCGACGTGGGGAGCGTCCAGGCGCATACCGGGCCGGTACTCGGAGTTGGCCATGGCGTGGTAGCGGACCGACTCGCTCATGTTGGTCGCCAGGGTGACGCCGTCGTGGTCGACGCTGTCACAGAGGTAGTCGGTGGCCGTCTCGCCGCGGGGCGGCACCGTCCACATGCCGTCGGCGACCAGCCGAAGGTCCTCGGCGTGCAACCGATCCAGCGCCGGCGCGAGGTTCGCCTGGAGTTCGCGCTGCTGGGCCTCGAGTCCGTAGCGGTTCAACGGCTGCGGACTGGTCTGCATCTCGGCGTTGTGCAGGCCGAGTTCCTTCTCGAACCCGATGAGTTCGAGCAGGTGCCGTGGCACCCGTGTCAGTGCGTCGGTCCGGTCGTCGACGGCGTACAGCTCCAGTTCGAGCCCGACGATTGCCTGTGCGTTGTCGAAGGTGCCCGCCTCGACCTCGGATTTGAGAGTCTCGGCCTCCTCGGCCGCTCGTCGTTCGAACGCCTCGTCGTCGACCGTCAGCGCATCGGCGACCCGCTCCGAGAGGTCTGGAGCCGACATGTGCCCCCCTTCGACGGGGAGGGGTTTGAATGCCGTGGCCTGCGAGCGGCCACGGACCGGACCGCAACACACTCGCCAGCGGCTACAGGTCCGGCACGGGAACCACGACCACGGGCACGGGCACGTCCGGCGACGCGAGGAGGGCCTGTGTCGTACTTCCGAGGGTCGTCTCCGTGCCGGGCGCTCCCCGGCGAGGACCGACGACGACCTCCTCGACGTCGTACGCGGCGATCAGTTCGGGAAGGACGGCCGTCGGGTCGCCCTCGCGTTCGACGATCTCGACGTCGGCCGGGACGAGACGCGTCCGGGCGACGTTGGCGGCGTCGCCGACGTCTCGCGGGTCCGCCCCCGCCTCACGTACCGTGGCGACCACCACGCTGTCGTCGGCGTCGAGTCGCCCGTCGAGGTAGTCACAGACCGCCGCCGTGGTGTGGACCGACGACGTCGCCAGCAGGAATCGAGTCACGTGCAGCAGTGCGACCCGCGTGGCCATACGCCTTGTCCTCGACCGCCACGTTTCGTCTGGAAGCGTCGACGTCTCCCACGCGATGCGTTCCAGCGGGTCCGCACAAGACAGCCGGTCTGCGGGAGGTGTCCCATCGGGTCCGCAGAGGTGCCTCACCGGGTCCGCAAAACGTGGCCGCGACCGGCGACCAGTCCGAGGACCAGTCCCGTGAAGTGCGCGAACAGCGCCACGCCGGAACCGGCGGTGAGCAGCGTCACTAACACCGCCACTGCGACGACGACGGCCGCCGCGATCCGGGGATCGGGTTCGATACCGGCCACCGCGACGTCGGTCACGCGGTTGCCGGCCAGCAGGTATCCCAGCAGGGCGAAGATACCCCCGCTAGAGCCCAGGACGGCGACGTGGTGGCCGAGCGCGGCCGCGACGGTCACCTGCGCGACGCCCGCCAGCATCCCCGTCACCAGGAAGAACAGGTAAAACCGGATCGCAGACGTCCGTCGTTCGAGGACGAGCCCAACGACCAGCAGCGCCACGGAGTTGGCAAGGAGGTGCCAGACGCCCGCGTGGGCGTAGACGCTCGTCACCAGCGTCCAGGGCCGCCGGGTCAGCGGCAGCGACAGCGCGAACGCCGCCGGCCCGAACCCGACGGCCGAGCCGAGGACCTCTAGCAGGAACACGACGACGAACACGCCCACGAGCGTCAGAGTCGGTCGAGTGCGCGACACGTCTTCGAGTCCGGGAGGCGCCCACATGAAACGTTGGGTGTTACCGCGCGAACCGCGTCGAGACGGCCGGACGTACCGCGAGCGACCGGACCCGGAACGCACATTCGTCTCCGGGTCCGACCACTCGACCGACCCATGAGCGACGACATCTTCACCGACGGCTTCCGGCACCGCTTCAACTGGGCGCTGTGCGACCTTTCGGCGACAGACGACGAACGCCCGGACACCGCAGCCTATCGGTTCGAAGGGTTCGGACCCATCTCCGGCGAGCGCGCGGCGCAGTGACCCCGACTGCGAGCGCCCGTCGAACGCCCATCGTCGACCCTGCGAGATGACGGGGGGCACGTACACGCTACTGATAGACCTCCGGGAGCGTGCCAGCATCGAGGTGGGAGCGGCCGGAATCCACGACTTCCCGCCGGGGTGGTACGCCTACACGGGCAGCGCGTTCGGCCCCGGCGGGTTCGCCCGCGTCGAGCGCCACCGCGACCTCGCCGCCGGCGAACGCGACGCTCGTCACTGGCACGTCGACTACCTGCTCGGGCACCCGGCCGCGGACGTCGACGCGGTCGTGACCACCGCCGACGCCGACGTCGAGTGTGCGGTCAGCGAGGCAATCGACGGCGACCGCTACGAACTGGGGGCCTCCGACTGCGCCTGCGACGGCCACCTCGTGTACGGCCCGCGACGGGACGAACTGCTGGCGTCGGTCGAGCACGCACATCGGCGCGCCGCCGACTGAGACGACGGACCGTGTCGCCCCGATCCGCGAGGTCGACACACCTACCGCATCGCCGCGAGATCGACGAACGATCCCTCGCGGGCGGTCATCCAGGTGGTGATCAGTTCGGACCCGGCAGCGTCGGACGGAAAGATCGTACACTCCACCGGCCCCTCCGCGGGATCGGATACGACCGCCACCAGAAGGGGCGACAGGTCGGGGTCCTCGGTCAGTTCGTCCGGCAGTGCGGCGTCGCGTGCGTCGTCGTTGGTCGTCGTCATCGAGTGTCTCCGGAGCGCGTCTCGTTCGATCGGGTCGCCGCGCTCGATACTGTCGGTTAGGACGGCGGACGACAAAAGGACACTCGCCGTTCCCGACGGTCGGGAAACGCGAGCGGGCGGCGGTGATGCCGGGTACGGACGTCACATCACGACGACACGCGGTCGGCCGTTTAGCTGATGTGAATCGCCGGCCGGTTCGGTCGGGCCTTCGCGGCGAGGTCGTCGCCGTCGTCGCCGGCCCTGCGGACGGTCACGTCCGCGCCGAACTCGTCGGCGAACAGCCAGGCGGCCTGCCGGAGGACGTCGAGTTCGCGGTCGCCATCGACGAGCGGTTCGAGTCCCTCCTGGCGGTCCTGCAGGTCGGCGGCGTAGTCGGCGGCGGCGTCGCCGTGCTCGCGGACCGCGGGGTCGTCCATCACCGCGGCGACGATGGCGCTGCCGGGGTCGGCCTGCCGGACGCGCTCGTAGGCGCGGTACTTCCAGTCGGCGGCGACGACGATTTCGATTTCCGCGGGGTCGTCGATGTCGACGACGTCGGTGATGTCCCGGACGTCCTCGAGGGTGTCCCTGATGAGCCGGCGCTCGATGGCATAGTCGTCGACGTCCTGCAGCGGCGTCGGCCAGTCGGCCTCGGCCATCAGGCCCTCGCCATCGAGCATGGTCCACAGTTCCTCCGCGAGGTAGGGAGTGAGCGGCGCGAGCAGTTTCGCCAGCACCCGTAATGCGCGGCTGTAGGCGAACCGGTAGGGACGGTCGTAGTCGCGGTAGCGCCGCAGTCGGCGAGCGAATCGCCGGAGTTCGCCGACCACTTTGTGGAAGCGAAAGCGCTCGTACTCGGCGGTGACGGCTGCGACGGTCCGGTCGATTTCGCGTTCGAGGTAGGCGTCGTGGGCGGCGCTGTCGGTGCGGGCGTCGTCGTCGTCGACGAACGCCGCGATCATCGAGTAGACGGTCTGCTGGAACTCGTAGGCGGTGCCGGCGTCGGTGACCGTCCACTCGAAGTCCTGGGCGGGGTGGGCCGCCGAGAGGACGAACAGCCGGGTCGTCTCCGCGCCGTACTCGTGGGGTGCGATGTCGTTACCCTTCGATTTGGACATCTTCTCGCCGCCGTGCAGGACGGTGCCCTGGTTGATGAGCCGGTCGACCGGTTCGCGGATGTCCAGCAGGTCCAGGTCCGCCAGCGCCCGCGTGAAAAACCGGATGTACAGCAAGTGCAACACGGCGTGTTCCTCGCCGCCGACGTAGACGTCGACCGGCATCCACTCGTCGGCCACCTCGGCGTCGAAGGGCGCACCGCTCAGGTCCGGTGAGAGATACCGCAGGAAGTACCACGAGGAGTCGACGAAGGTGTCCATGGTGTCGGTCTCCCGGCGGGCAGGCTGGCCGCAGTCGGGACAGGTCGTCTCGACGAACGCCTCGCTGGCGTCCAGCGGATTGCCCGTCGTCTGGACGTACTCGGGCAACTCGACCGGCAGTTCCTCCTCGGGAACCAGCACGGGGCCGCAGTCCTCGCAGTGGACGACGGGGATGGGCGTGCCCCAGTAGCGCTGCCGGGAGATGAGCCAGTCCCGCAGGCGGTAGGTCGTCGTCTCCGAGACGGCCTCGTGTGCCAGCAGGCGCTCGCGGGCGGCGGCGCTGGCCAGACCGTCGTACTCGCCGCTATCGACGACCACACCGTCGCTTCGCTCCGCGGGTGAGGAGCGCTCGAACTGCGAGAGTTCGAGCATCCCCTCGCCCGTGAAGGGAGCGTCGGGCAGGTCCGTCCCGGAGCCGTCGACCGGTTCGATCACCTGCTCGATCGGCAGGTCGTGTGCGCGAGCGAACGCGTGATCGCGCTCGTTGTGCGCGGGGACGCCCATCACCGCGCCGGTCCCGACGTCGTCGACGACGTACGCCGCGACGTAGACCGGCAGTCGTTCGCCAGTCAGCGGATGAACCGCCGTCGCGGCCGTCTCGACGCCGGAGGTCGTGTCGGCGTCGGTCGTCGTGCGGGCGTCCTCGACGTAGGCCGCCACGTCGTCGTCGGTCTCGGCCAGTTCGGCGGCGAGGTCGTGTCCCGGCGAGACGGCCAGGTACGTCGCGCCGTAGATCGTGTCGAGTCGCGTGGTGAACGCCTCCACCTCGCGGATCGTGGGATCGTCTCGCGTCTGGTCCGACTCGGAGTCGGTAGCGGGATCAGCGTCGCCCGAGCCGTTTTCGGTCCCCACGTCGACCGTGAAGGTGACCGCCGCGCCCTCCTGGCGGCCGATCCAGTTGCGCTGAATGTCCCGGACGCCGTCGGGCCAGCCGTCGAGGTCGTCGAGTCCGTCGTAGAGTTCGTCGGCGTAGTCGGTGATCGTGAAGAACCACTGGTCGAGTTCGCGCCGTTCGACCGGCGTCTCACAGCGCCAGCAGACCTCTCCCGCGTCGTCGTCGAGCGATTCCACCTGTGCGTCGGCCAGCACCGTCTCGCAGTCGGGACACCAGTTGACCGCCGCGCCCCGGTAGTCGACCAGTCCGGCCTCGTAGAAGCGCCGGAACAGCCACTGGTTCCACCGGTAGTAGTCGGGTTCGCAGGTCGTGATCTCGCGGGACCAGTCGTAGCCAAAGCCCATCTCCGCGAGGTCGTCGCGCATACGCTCGATGCAGGTGCGAGTCCAGGACTCGGGGTCGGTCCCGCGCTCGTAGGCGGCGTTCTCCGCCGGCAGGCCGAACGCGTCCCAGCCCATCGGATGGAGAACGTCGTCGCCCTGCATTCGCCGGTAGCGCGCGTACGCGTCGGTGATCGCGTAGTTTCGGATGTGTCCCATGTGCAGCGACCCCGACGTGTAGGGGAACATCCCCAGGACGTACGTGGGATCGTCGGCGTCGTCGGGACACTGATAGACGCCGTCGCGCTCCCAGACGTGCTGCCAGTACTCCTGGACCCGTGCGTGGTTGTAGTGGGACATCGGCCGTTGCCGATTCTGGGTCGTGCGGCCATATCATTGTTCGGCCCGTCGGGACGCAGGTACTTCCAGCACGACCCCGAAGGGAGGGCATGGATCGCCGCCGCTTCCTCGGATGGTGTGTCGGATGCACGACGCTGGGCTGTGCGGGGTGTTCGGCTCCCGATACCGGCCGTGACACCACGACGCGCTCGCCTCGCCAGGTCACGACCACCGGCGCGGCCGACGTCGACGTCCTCGTCGCCCAGATCGTGGTCGACGACCGGTCGAGCGGCCCGGACGCGTACTATCGTCTGCGCAACACCGGCGACGCCGACGCGACGATACGCGTCGAAACGGTCCTCTCCATCGAGGGCGGCGGGACGTACTCGGCGTTCGCGTTCGTCACCGTCCCGGCCGGCGACGACGTGACCGTCCGCTACCGAATCGTCCGATTCGAGGACCTCTCCGAGAGCGAGCGACTGCACGTCCGACGGGGCGAGGGAGTGACTTTCGAGGTGTTCGTCAACGGACGGCGACGCGAGGACGTCTAATCCGGATCGGCGATACTCGCTCCCGGTGGTTCACCGCGTTTCCCGACAGGCTGAAATGGACGGGGACGAACCCGGAGGCATGGACGTCACCGTCGAGTTCGTCGGCGAGGGAACCCGCGAGGTGTCCGTCGAAGCGGGCGCGACCTACGCCGACCTGCTAGACCCGCTCGACGTGAGCCGCCACGAGGTGTCGGTGCTGGTCGACGGCCGGCCGGTCCCCGAAGACCAGCCCGTCGATCACGACCACGTCACCGTGTTGCGACTCGTCAAGGGGGGCTGACCGTGACGGCGAACGGAGGCGGTGACGGAAACGAAAACGGAACCGAAAACGAAACGACCACGTCAAACCGGAACGGCGACGTCGGTGGAACGGCCACCACGACACCGACGATCCGGCGGGCGACACCCGGTGACGCCGACGCCGTGCGCGGCGTCCTCGACGCGGCGATGCTGGCGACGGACGGCCTGTCACGCCGGATCGCCGACGGCGACGCCCTCGTGGCCGTCGCGGAGGGGCGGGTCCTCGGCGCGCTCGTGCTCGACGGGGTGGCGGTCGTCGCGGTCGCGGTGCGGCCGAAGCGACGGGGACAGGGGATCGGGACGGCGCTCGTCGAGCGGGCGCTCGCCCGGCGTGGCCGCCTCGTCGCGGCGTTCGACGCCGCGGTTCGGCCGTTCTACGAGACGTGCGGGTTCGACGTCGAACCCGTCGACGAACCCGGGCGATACCGGGGCGTCCGCGAGACGTGACCGCGTCGCCGTCGACGCAGCCCCGACGTCGGTCACCGGACGCGAGACGTGGGGTTACTCCGTCGTCCGGCCGGTCAGCGTCTCCGGGTCCAGCGCGTACAGTTCGACGTCAATCTCGTCGATGGCCTCGTCGAAGATGCGCAGCGGCGCGAATCGGCGGTTGAGTTCGTCGGCCGGGAAGGCCATGCGTTCGGCCTCTGTCGGTTCCCGCAACGGTCCGGTCGCGACGACGCTCCAGGTGGCCAGCGCCTGGGGAGCGTCGGTCGATTCCGCCCGGTAGACGACGAGACAGGCCGTCTCGGTGGTCTCGACGAACGCCCGCTTGCGGCTGTCGGGAGTCATTCCCAGCCGAACGAAGAACGTCTCGCCGTCGAAGGCGTAGGCGACCGGGATGGCGTAGGCCTCGCCGTTCCGCGCCAGAGAGAGAACGCCGTGGCCGGTCTCGCCCAGCAGTTCCGCGACCGCCGTCTCGTCGAGCCCACGGGTGTACGCGAAGTCGACGTCGTCCATGGGCCGACTACGGTCGCCACGACGATAGCGATACTGGTCGTTCTCACGGCGATACAGCGGGAAGCCAACGCCTTTGCCGTTCGGTTTCGAGGTACAGGTGTGAGAGAACGACGGTGAGAGAACCCGACTCGTTTCACGGCTGGGTGTGGACGCTGAGCGGCGCGGCGAGCCGGCAGTTGCGGGCGGCACAGTCGCCGGTCACGATCTGGCTCGTCGGAACCATCCTCGTGGTGTTCGGGGCGCAGGTCGCCACGTCGGTCACGACCGGCGTGCCCGTCGGCGTGGCGACGACGCACCTGTTTTACGTCCGGCCAGGCCTCGCCTGGGTCCTGTCGCCGTTGTTGCACCGCGGGCCGATGCACGCCGCGACCAACGCGTTGCTGATCGGCTATCTCGGGCGGCTGGTGGAAGGTCACTTCGGCACCCGCGCGTACGCGGCGTTTCTGGTGGCGGCGACGGTCGGCAGCGTGACCGGCGGGTATCTCGCCATCGTGGCGTTCCGATCGGGTCCGGTCGCGGCCTACGGGGCCAGCGGCATCGGATTCGCGCTCGCTGGATACTCGCTGCAGTATCCGTTTCGCACCGACCCGACGCCGGCGGAGTGGCTGGCAGCCATCGTCGGCGTCTCGGCGGTCGCGACCGTCGTCGTCGACGTCGCGACGGGACCGTTTTTCGGCCCGCTGTGGATCAACGGTGCCCACGCCGTCGGACTCGCACTCGGCGTGATCGCCGGCCGGCTTCGACCGCCGTTCGCTCGTCGCGACCGAACGCCGTGACCGGGCCCGATTGCGCCGCGGCGAGAATGGCCGACAGGTTCTTCCGGCTCGGTCCGCTGGCCCCGTTGATGGACGAGAAAACCGAGGAACTCCGGGACATCTTCATGGACGTCGCCGACGAGGAGACCGTCACCGAGCGCCAGACCGAGGCGCGGGGGTCGCTCGACGAGCGCGACGAGGAGACCGTCCGCGGGCGACTACGCGATACCATCGAACGGATGCGCGACCGCGAGGCGTTCCGGACCGACTTCGAGACGGAGACGTACGTCGACCTCGTCTACGGCTTCTACGACGGCGACGACGACGCGACGCTGGCGAGCGACCTCGACCTCTCCGAAGCCGACGCGTTCGCGGCCCGCGCGGACTGTCACCTGCTCCGGGACGACGACCTCGACGCCCCCGTCGACCACGAGGCGCTGGCCGACACACTCGCAGAACAGGACGACCGTCCCGTCGAGGACCACCTCGTCGAGGTCGACGGCGACCGACTGGCAGCGATCGCGGCGGCCCTGGACGTCCCCGAGTCGGACCTCCGGCGCTACCGGCGCGCGCTCGTCGCCAGAAACGACGCGCTGCGGGTGAGCCACCGCTACGGCGACCAGTTCGAGGAGATCCTCACCGACGCGGATCTGTCCGGCTCGCTGACCGAGGGCGTCACGCGAGACGGGCTAGAAGAGGCAACCGAGGACATCGAGACCGATCTGTCGCTGTAGCGATTCGGCGGCGGCAAATCGGCATCGCCGACAGTTACCGCGTGGCGTCCGCGATGGTCACCCGACGATCACCGCGTGGCGTCCGCGATGGCCGAATCGAGGTCGGCGATGACGTCCGCGACGTCCTCGACGCCGACCGACAGACGCACGAGGTCGTCGGTGACGCCCGCGGCCTCCTTTTCCTCCTGGCTGAGTTGCTGGTGCGTGGTCGAGGAGGGGTGGATGATGAGGGTCTTCGCGTCGCCGACGTTGGCCAGCAGGCTCGCCAGGTCGGTGTTCTCGACGGTGGCTTTGGCGGCCTCGTAGCCCGCTTCGAGGCCGAAGGTGATCATGCCGCCGTACCCGCCGTCGAGGTACTCGCCGGCGAGGTCGTGGGTCTCGTGGTCGTCTAGTCCGGGGTAGGTGACCCACGAGACGTCGGGGTGGTCCCGGAGGTACTCGGCGACGGCCTGGGCGTTCTCGCAGTGGCGTTCCATCCGGAAGGGAAGCGATTCGAGTCCCTGGAGGGTCTGCCAGGCGTCGAACGGCGCTTGCTGGTTGCCGAGGTCGCGCAGGCCCCTGGCGATGGCGGCGTAGGTGAACGCGGCCTCGCCGAAGCGCTCGCTGAAGTTCACGCCGTGGTAGGCGGGGTTGTCGGCGGCGATTTCCGGGAAGCGCTCGGCGTGTTCGTCCCAGGGGAAGGTGCCGCCGTCGACCAGCACGCCGCCGATGGTGGTTCCGTGGCCGTGGATCCACTTCGTCGTGGAGTTCCACACGAGGTCCGCCCCGTGCTCGATGGGCCGGCACAGATAGGGCGTGGCGAAGGTGTTGTCCACGAGCAGGGGCACGCCGTGGTCGTGGGCGATATCCGCGATGCGTTCGATGTCCGGGGTGACGAGCGCGGGATTGCCGATGGTCTCGAAGTGGACGTAGGCCGTGTCCGCGTTGATGGCGTCGGCGTAGGCCTCGTAGTCGAGCGTGTCGACGAACCGGGCCTCGACGCCCTGTCGGGGCGCGCTGTGGGTGAAGTAGGTGTAGGTGCCACCGTACAGCGACGAGGCAGTGACGACGTTGTCGCCGACGTCCGCCAGCAGGAAGGTCGCGAGGTTCAGCGCCGCCATGCCCGAGGCCGTCGCGACCGCGCCGACGCCGCCCTCTAGCGCTGCCAGCCGCTCTTGCAGCACGTTGTTGGTCGGGTTCATCAACCGCGAGTAGATGTGTCCGGGTTTCTCGAGGGCGAACTGCGAGGCGGCGTCGTCGGCGTCCTCGAAGACGTACGACGTCGTCTGGTAGATGGGCGGTGCGCGCGCACCGGTCGCCGGGTCGGGCTCTTGCTGGCCGACGTGCAGCGACCGCGTCTCGAAACCGGTGTCGTTGTCGTCCGACATACCGCCAAATTCATACGACGAATATTTAATATCTTCTATATGCATTCGGGTTATCTCATCGTGCGACGGCCGGCGGTCTCCCACGCCGTCGAGAGACAGGACAGGAAAGCAAAGCGGCAGGCGATGGGATGGAGGTCCCCGCTGTCGTCCACCGGTAACGCGACGAACGCGGCACCCATCCGGTGGACGGCTAGAGATGGCGGGCGCGGAGCCATGTAGCTGACTCCACGAAACTGGGGCGATATTTAACGGCGAGCGGGACGACGACGCGACGCGCGCCGCTACACGAACTTTCGGAGAGTCAGCTCCAGGGTCTGTAAGTCGACGATGGGGGCGTAGCCGACGTCGGGGTCGATGTTGACGCTCTTCTGGAAGGCGGTCTGGGCCTGCCAGCACCCGGAGTTGATGGCCAGCACGTTGTGGTACTTGCCGTACCCGAGTTTGTGGACGTGGCCGGTGTGGAAGACGTCGGGCACCTCGTCGATGACGAGGTAGTCTTTCTCCTCGGGCGCGAGGCGGGTGTGGCCGCCGAACTGTGGGGCGACGTGGCGCTTTTTCAGCAGGTGATACATCGGCTCGTGTGGGTCGTCGTAGGTGGCCTTCTCGTCCGGGAGTTCGGCGATGACCTCGTCGAGCGAGACGCCGTGGTACATGAGCACCGAGACGCCCTCGACGGTCACCGTCGACGGGTTCGAGACGACGCGGGCGTCGTGAACGGCCATGATCTCCCGCAGGTCCTCGTCGAAGCCGGGCTGGGGTTCCGCGAGCCGGACCGCGTCGTGGTTGCCCGGAATCATCACGATGTCCATGTCGCCGGGCACCTCCTTGAGGTACTCCGCAAAGGCCTCGTACTGCTCGTAGATGTCGACGATGTCCAGTTCCTCGTCCTGGTCGGGATAGACGCCGACGCCCTCGACCATGTCGCCCGCGATGAGCAGGTACTCGACGGCGGTCGCCTCCTCGGTGTGGAGCCAGTCGGCAAAGCGGTGCCAGGCGTCCGCGCGGAACTCCTGGCTGCCGACGTGGACGTCGCTGATGAGCGCCGCCTCGACGTGTCTGTCGGCCGTCGACGGCTGGTAGGTCCGCGGGACGTCCGGGAAGTGCATCGCGTCGACGAACAGGATGGCGCCGTCGTCGCTCAGCGTCCCCTCGACGGCGATCACCTCGTCGTAGAGGAGTTCGTCGACCAGCCCCGCGATGTCCTTGTCTTTCATCACCAGACACGGGAAGGTGCCGTTGGTGTCCTCTAGTTCGACGAGCCAGTGGCCGCTGGCCGTCGAGCGAACGTCCGAGACCATCCCCACGATCGCCGCGTCGCTCCCGGGAGGCATCGACGCGAGGGCGTCCGTCGGCCGGTGGTTGACCCGGCCACGGAGTTGCTTCGAGAGCCGCTCGTAGCGGTCGCGAAACACGGCGACGAAGTCGTGATACCGTCCCGTTCCGGTGCTCGCACCGGTCATGTCACCCGAAATTTCGATCGACCGCCGGTCGGGGTCGACGTCGCGGCTGACCGTCGCGCCGGCGGTCGTCGACCCCTTCGTTTCGAGTGGAACATCCCCACTCTCGTCTTGCGATGTTGGAGGGGTGGTTCCACCGGAAACGGAGGGGTCGTCGTCGCGGCCGTCGTCCGACGCGGTTCGCGATTTCCCACCCACGTCAGTCGGTGGCGAACCGCGGGACTCGACCGCCTCCGAGAGCGCCGTCCGGACGTCGTCCGTCGTCACTTTCAGCGCGTCGTCCGGCATCGTTTCGAGTGCACGGCCGAGCGCGGCCTCGGGGTCCGAGGCGTTCGCGAGCAGCGTGACGGCCTCGGGTTCGGCGTTGTACCCGCGGCTGGCGAGTTCGCTGGCGATCCGGGCCGGCGTCTCCATCGGCACACCAGTCGATGGGAGTCACCGCGGCAAAAGCGTACCTCCTCGCTGCGATCGAGAAGTCAGAAGGTTGATGGCCGAACTCCGAGAACGACCCGGTAATGACTGCTCCGGACGACGGGATCGGCGATTCCCGTTCGCCCCCGGTCGACGACGCGGACGACGGGACGGGCACGACCGACGTCTCGGCAGACACGACCGACGACTCGACAGCGTCGAACGGCGGCGTACCGGACACCGACGACGGCCCCGACGACCCGACGCAGCCGTTCGGCGGCAGAGACGACCCGAAACCGACGCCCGCACCGAGCGCCGACGTCGAGGAGGGTGCGCCGTGGTCGCTGTTCGCGCGCGACCTCGTCGGGAGCGTGCTCGCGGTCGGGCTGGTCGGGCTCCTGCTGTTTGCGACCAGCGGCGTCTGGCCGCCGATGGTCGCCATCGAGAGCCAGAGCATGACGCCACACCTCCAGGTCGGCGACCTCGTGTTCGTCATGGAGGAACACCGATTCCCCGGCGACGGCCACCAGGGCGCGACCGGCGTCGTGACCACGCGTGCCGGCGCGAGTACGGGATACGTGAAGTTCGCCGAACCCGGCGACGTGATCGTCTACCAACCGGACGGACACGCGGAGGTGACACCGATCATCCATCGGGCACGATTCTGGGTCGCCGACGGAGAGAACTGGTACGACAAAGCCGACCCGGACTACGTCGGTGGAGCCGACGACTGCGACGCGCTCCCGAACTGCCCGGCCCCGCACGCCGGCTTCATCACCAAAGGCGACGCCAACCCGCGCTACGATCAGGTCGGCCCCAATCCGTTCAGTTCGCCGGTCAAACCCGACTGGGTCGTCGGCACCGCCGAAGCGCGAGTGCCGCTGCTGGGCTGTGTCCGACTCGCGTCCCAGCCGAACACGCCCCGGTGTGGGTTGCTGTCGACGGCTCCGTCGGTTCGTGGTGCCGTCGAACACGCCGGCAGTCCACCGGCGACCGTCGACGCGAAGCGAGTCGAAACGGACGCCACCGACTCCTGGAACGCAACTGCCAGCTGAAAAGAGTAATACCGCCACGCGGACAGGAGACGGTATGGACGAACGGACGGTGTGCTACGACTGTGGACACCGCGACGACGCGACCGCGTCCCGCTGTGTCTGTGGCGAACCGCTCTGGTTCGAGTTGCGAACGCCGGACGCGGACTGGCCCGAGACGAGCAACGGTTCGATGTGGCGATACGAACCGTTTCTCCCCGTCTCCGATCCCGGCGGTCCCGCCGCGGCCGTCGGCGGCACGTCGCTGGTGCGGACGCCACGGCTCGACGAGTTCGGCGGCTGTACGGTATTCGTGAAAGACGAGACCGGCAACCCGACCGGCTCGTTCAAAGACAGGGGAAGCGCCGTCGCCGTCGCGGGTGCCGTCGAGCGGGGAATCGACTGGGTCGGGACCGTCTCACACGGCAACATGGCGATCAGCACGGCCGCCCACGCGGCCGCCGCCGGTCTCGAGTGCGTGACGCTCGTTCCCGCGGACATCTCAGCGGCCCGACTCGCCGGAATCTCCCAGTTCGACCCGACGCTGCTGCGCGTCGACGGGGACTTCGAACAGGTACACTACGACACCGTGTCGCTAGAGGAAGACGTCGAAATCGTGTTCGCGAACGCGGACTCGCCGCTTCGCGTCGCCGGACAGAAGACCGTCGCCTTCGAGATCTGCGAGGCGTTCGCTCCCGAGGTGCCCGACGCCATCGTGCTGCCGGTCGGCAGCGGCGGGAACGCCAGCGCCGTCTGGAAGGGACTGCGCGAACTCCGGGACGCCGGACTCCTCGATGCGATGCCGCGGCTGTACCTGATCCAGGCGGCGGCTAGCGATCCCGTCGCCCGCGCGTATCGGGACGGCGACGACCGCGTCACGCGCGTCGAATCCGGCGAGACCCTCGCGTACTCCATCGCTGGCGACGACCCGCCTAGCGGCACGCGCGCGTTGACCGCCGCCAGGGAGACCGGCGGTGCCGTCGCCTCGGTCACCGACACGGAGATGCTAACCGCGACCGACGCGTTCGCGACCGACGCTGGCCGCTGTGTCGAACCCGCATCGGCAGTGACCCTCGCCGGCGTCCGCAAGCTATCGAATCGCGGCGAAATCGACGGCGACGACGAGGTCGTCTGCGTCGCGACCGGAACCGGCTTCAGGGAACTCGATCACGTCTCGACGTCGGAGCCGACGACCATCGACCGCGAGGACCTGACGGCGACGCTCGCCGATCTGCCGTGAACGGATGGACGGCGGTCGCTACGATCGATCGTCGGCGGTCGATTGTCAGCGGTCGCTGGGCGTCAGTTGTCGAACCGCGCCTGCACGAACGGCTGGACGTCCTCGATGTCGCCCAGTCGAGAGTCCGACAGCAGGACGGTCTCGGTCTCCTCGACGGGGACCGAGAGGCTGATCTCCTTCGTCCGGCCGTAGCGGCCCTTCGAGACCACGACGGCGTTGACGATGCCGAGCATGTCGAGTTCGCTGATGAGATCGGTGACCCGCCGCTGGGTCAGCACGTCGGCGTCGATCTCCTCACAGAGGCGCTTGTAGATGTTGTACACCTCGCCGG
>JBDGSB010000008.1:0-37653 GCA_042217765.1 Haloarculaceae archaeon
CGTTCTCGTGGTGGGGGAACACGAGGTCCTGGCCGCCGACGTGGACGTCGATGGAGTCGTCGAGGTGTGTCATGCTCATCGCCGAGCACTCGACGTGCCAGCCGGGTCGGCCCTCGCCCCACGGGGAATCCCACGTCTGGGCGGTCTCGCAGGCGCGCTCGGCGGACGCGGCGTCCTCGTGGCGGTGTTGTGCGACGTCGTCGGGGTCGACGCCGTCGGCCTTCCAGAGCGCGAAGTCCGCCGGGTTGCGTTTCTCGCCTCGTTCGTCGGGGTCGCCCTGCGATTCGATCTCGTCGAGGTCCTGGTTGGAGAGCGTCCCGTAGTCGGCGAACTCGGTGACGTCGAAGTAGACCGATCCGTTGGACTCGTAGGCGTAGCCCTTCTCGAGGAGCGTCTCCACCAGGTCGATGATCTCGGGAACGTGCTCGGACACCCGGGGATAGACCTCGGCACGTCGGAGATTCAGCGACCGCATGTCCCGAATCACGTCCCGGATGTAGTTGCGGGCGACGTCGGCCTCGCTGTCGCCGTCCTCGCCGACGCGCGCGACGATTTTCTCGTTGACGTCGGTGAAGTTCTCGACGTGGCGGACGTCGTAGCCGCGGTGGGCCAGCCAGCGGTGCATCACGTCGACGTGTACCCAGCCGCGTGCGTGACCGAGGTGGGGCGGATCGGAGACCGTCAGGCCACAGTAGTACAGCAGGACAGACTCGGGGTCGTGTGGCTCGAACGGCTCCTGCTCGCCCGTCAGCGTGTTCGTCACGCGCAGTGTCATCGTCGGTGTCAACTCGACCGTGCGATTTCAACCTCACGATAGCGAGTATTCATCGGCCGAGTCCTTCGAGAACGGCGACGGAGAGACGAGGTTACGTCGCGACGTAGTCACGTCCCTTCTCGGTCGCGACGTAGTAGCCCTTCTCTTCGATGACTCGCTCGACGTAGCCGCGATCCGCGAGGACCTGCAGGCGGCGATTGACCGTGCGCTTGGAGATGTCGACGTCCCGCCGGCGGAGGTTCTCGTACAGCGGGGTCGGCGGGAGCGCCAGATCCGTGTCGACGAGGAGTTCGAGGATCGCCTCGTCCCGGTAGTTCAACTTCACTAACCCCGTCTAAGCGTCCAAGTCATAAATGTTGAATCGTGCACGTTCTGAACGGTACGTCCCCAAACGCCGCCAGAGAACGTCAGGATTCGGTCGACGACGGATCCGGCATCGCGTCGAGGGCCCCCTCGACGAATCGGAGCGCGTTCGCTCCGTCCCGGCGGTCGACGCCGACGACGATCACGCCGTCCGTCGCCGGTTCGTCCGTCGCCGATTCTCTCGTCGTCGATTTGCCTGTCTCCTCGACGTCGCTGGCGGCCGCGGCCACTTCGACGCGAACGCCTTCGGCGGCGAGTCTGCGAAGAACGCGACCGAGCGCTGCCGGGCCGACCTCGCCTGTCGCCTGGATCGCCGTCAGCGTCCCCTCGCCCGGGACCAGCGCTGCGTCGCCGACGACGACCAGCGCCTCGTCGGGGTCGCCGCGGCCGAGACCGCTTTGCATCGTCACGCGTGCGTTCCGGTCGCGTTCGGCGTAGTCGGACACGTCCTCGGCGTACCGTCCCAATGCGGCGACGACCGCCTCCACGTCGTCGTCGGCGACGCCCAGAAACCGGGCGGCGGCGCTGTAGTTCAGGACGCCCGCCCGGAGCGCTTCCAGGAGGAACGGGCGTTCGCGGACGGCCTCGCGCGTGTCGGCTGCCAGCGTCACACCGAACGGTGTCACCGACGGACGAAAAACCTGCCGCTACCCATGACGACACCTCTAAGCGGGTTCGGCCACTGAAATCCACAACCGATGCAGGCGCTCGTCATCGCCGCTCACGGATCTCACCGCAACGCCGCGTCGAGCGACCCGGCGCTGGCCCACGCCGACACCGTTCGGACCGTCGGTGCCTTCGACGAGGTCCGGACGGCCTTCTGGAAGGAACAGCCCTCCTTCCGGGAGGTCCTCCGGACCGTCGCCAGCGAGGAGGTCTTCGTCGTTCCGCTGTTCGTCAGCGAGGGCTACTTCACCGAGCAGGTCATCCCGCGGGAACTGCGCCTGTCGTTCGACGCCGCCGACTGGGATTCCGCCGGGACGAACGCCAGCGCCGTCGTGACGACCGCCGCCGACGTCGACAAGACCGTCCACTACTGTGGCCCCGTCGGCACCCACGACGCCATGACCGACGTCGTCGTCCAGCGCGCCCAGTCGGTCACGGGCGACCCCGACGTCGGCGACGGCGTCGGCCTGGCCGTGGTGGGCCACGGCACCGACCGCAACGAAAACTCCGCGAAGGCGGTTTGCTACCACGCCGACCGGGTCCGCCGTCGTGGCTGCTTCGACGACGTGCGGGCGCTGTTCATGGACGAGGCCCCCGAAGTCACAGCCCTGACCGACCACTTCGCCACCGACGACGTCGTTCTCGTGCCGCTGTTCGTCGCCGACGGCTACCACACCGAAGAGGACATTCCCGAGGACGTGGGACTGACCGACGACCACCGGACCGGCTACGACGTTCCCGCGACCGTCGACGGCCACCGCGTGTGGTACGCCGGCGCGGTCGGCACCGAAGACCTGCTGGCCGACGTCGTCCTCGAACGGGCGGCCGACGCCGGCGCGGACGTCGGCGGAGCCATCGAACGAGTCCGTGACCGCGCTCGCGGCGTCGCGCTCGCGAGCGGAGACTGATGCGCGACGAACAGTTTACCGCGTTGCGGATGGCGGCCGGCGAGGGCGTCTCCGTCGACGGGCTGTCGGTGGTGAAAGCCGACGACGGCTATCGCTTCGAAACGCCCGACGTCGAGGCGCGCGGCCTCTCCGAAGACGACCTCCGGGCGGTGGCGGCCGACGAGGACGCCTACGTCACCAACTGGTACTTCTGGCGCGAGCGAGCGCCCGACCACGAGGACCACCGGGCGTTTCTCCGCTGGCTCGAACGGGCCGACGAGCGGCCCGTCCCCGACCGCTACGACGCCCTGTCGGCCGGACGCACGCGGACGTGGGGCCAACTGGCAATCACGGCGACGCTCGACGACGACGGCGAGCGCCGATACGACCTCCGCCACGAGGCCGACCGCGCCCGCTCGCTCGAATCGCTGACCGTCCGGGAGGACCCGCAGTCGGCCCGTGAGATCGCGACGTACGACGACGACGGCCGCTACCGCCCGCTCGCGACGGCGACGTCGCTCCGCACGGGCTGGGTATTTCCCGGTCTCCCGGCGTCGGACCTGGTGGCCGCCGTCGAACACTTCTATCCCGCGACCGTCTCCAACTGGTACCGCGAGCGAACCGACGACCTCGACGTGACCCACTGGCGCGAGACCGCGGCCCGCCAGACCGGCATCTACGACGTCGTCGCGGACCTCCCCGACGAGGCGGTCGCGTGGCTGGCCGAGGCCTGCTGTGTCGACTCGCAGTGCTGCAAGCGCCGCCGCTGGGACCTCGACGCGGAGACGCCGCTGTCCGTTCCGCGCGGCGACGGCGAGTTCCCCTGTCGGGAACCGTGCTCGCTGGTCATCGCGGCCGCCCGCGAGTGGACGAGGCTCGAACGCGAGCAACCGCGCACCTACGAGTTCCGTCTCACCCCGAGCGAGAAAGACCAGTTAGAGACGATCCTCGACGCCGTCGCCGACGGACGCGTCGGGGAGATACGGGAGGCGGACTTCGAGGACGGCGCGAACCGCTACCGTGCCCGCTACGTACGGGCGAAACTGTTCGACGACGAGGGGAATCTCGACGGCGTCTCGCCCGACGAGTGACGCGCCGGTCCACGACGGCCGACCTCGATTCAACGAGAGAATTCCGCCGCTCACGGCGCGGAGGACGTCATTGGAAGAGGAGGTACAATGCGACGAGCACGGCACCGAGCACGACCAGCGAGCCGATCAGGACCGCCTGGCTCTGGACGACCAGCGCCGAGATGGCGGCGACTGCGACCGCGACGACGCCGAGAGCGAGGACGAGGACTTCGGGATTAGTGAGCAGCGACGACGGTTGCTCGGAGGGGGCGTCGGTCGCCGGTGGCGGTTCAGACAGCGACTCGTCCACCTCGACTTCCTCGCGTCGCTCGGGCGGTTCGGCGACGTCGACGTCGACGTAGCGCGTCTCCGCGCCGTACGCCGAGACGACCTTCAGTTTCCCGCGGACGGGACGGGACGCGTCGCCGTCGACGCTGACCGTGACGATTCGACTCGACTCGGCGTCGACGTAGTGGTTGCTCGCGTCGATGGAGGCGACCTCCGAGAGCGCGTCGTCCAGGTGCAGGTGGACGTGCAGGGCCTCGCCGTGGTTTTCGAGTGCCACGTCGAACGTTCCCGTCGTCTCGAAGGCCGCAGGCACCTCTAGAGAGTGCAATTTCTCGCGGTTGACGTGCACGGGCAGCGTATCGGGCACGATAGGTAGTCCGACCGGACGGTAGAAAAAGTTTCAGGCGGACGCTTGCTCGCGCATGTCCGGCGGCAACAGGTTGGGAATGCCGTCCTCGATGGGGTAGGACTCGCCACACTCGGTGCAGACCAGCGTTCCGGCGATGATTTCACCGTCGTCGCGCTCGTCGACGGTCAGTTCGAGGTCGTGCTTGTCGAGTGGACAACAGATGATGTCGAGCAGGTCGTCTTTCATACCTGCTCTATCGAGACGCCACGCCAAAAGCCCTGCTACTGATAGTGCGCTTCGGTTACGCGTCGGCCGACCACGGTCGCTGCCGGTCGAGGACGTAGACGAGGACTGCAATGCCGCCGGCGACGAGCGTCGGCCCCGGTTGCGTACTGAGATACAGGCCGGGACTGGGGAGGCGATACTGCGCCAGCGGCCACAGGATTTGCAGTCCCGATCGATGGGACGGCGTCAACAGCATCTCGTCCAGTACCAGGTGGCTGGAAGCACCGAGTCCGAGCAACAACCCGCCGCGTCGCCGCTGGCCGGTCGCGAGCAGCGCGACGCCGACGAGGACGCTCACGATCACGCCGCCGCCGGTCTGGAGGCTGTCCCAGTTGAACGGAACGCCGAGCAGCCGTGCGACCGTCTCGTCCGGAACGAGGAGCTGTATTTTCAGGATATCGGGAATGAAGGCCCCGACCATGCCGAGCGTGACGTACTCGCTCGTGAGCCAGTCGTAGCGCCAGGACAGGACTCGACAGAGACTGTACGCTACGAGGACGTGCGCCAGCAGGTCAGTCATCGGCGCGGTCACCTCCACCGGTGAGGTCTTCGACCGACGGCGGCGCGTCCCGCGGCCGAAAGCCCAGCGTCGACGCGTCGACGCGCCAGTGGCGGACCAGTCGGCCGAGCGTCCACAGGCCCGCGACGAACGACACCACCCAGGCGTACCACAGGCCGCTGGGAGGGACGGCGAACGCGTCCACGGCACGGATCGTCCGCGGGTCGGTGAGGACGCCGTAGACGCGGACCGTATCGCCCGGGTCGGGAGAGAGGCCACTGTCGGTGATCGTGACCCGGGCCGTTCCGCCTCGCCCGTCGACGCGGACGACCAGCGGCGCGGTCGACTCGACGACGCCACTGACGGTCACGCGATCGCCGACGTACCGGTTCGGGGCCTGTAGCAACTCGTCTTCGCCCGGGAATACGCCGGCGCCGGGGTTCACCGGTTGCTGTGCGTAGAGCACGAAGAGGACGCCGTGTCCACAGAGGAGGACGGCGACGGCGAGCAGTCGGGTGCGTGCGGTATCGAACATGGGGTTGCAGTGGCGGTGGAGACGACGATTCCGGTTCGCTGCCGACTCGCCGTGCCGATCGTCACCAGGGCCGTTCGACGACGACGGTCTCGGCCCGATCGGGGCCGACGCCGACCGCGTAGACGTCGGTGTCGAGTTCGTCGGCGACGTACTCGAGATACGTCCTGGCGGTGGCCGGCAGCGCCTCGTAGCCCTCCTCGGCGACCGCCGACCAGTCGACGTCTGGCCACCCGTCGAAGGTCCGGTAGAGACACTCGCACTCTCCCCAGCGTTCGGTGGTGGCCGGCATGGAGTATCGCTCCTCGCCGTCGAGTTCGTATGCGTGGCCGACTTTCACCTCGTCGAGTCCGGCGAGGACGTCGAGGTGGTTGACCGCGATGCCAGTGAAGCCGTTGGTGCGGGCCGCGTGGCGCAACATCGGCATGTCGAGCCAGCCGACTCGGCGGGGACGACCGGTGACGGTGCCGTACTCGCCGCCCTCCTCGCGGATGTAGGTCGCCAGTTCCTCCTGGTCGTCGGTGCCGCCCAGTTCCGTCGGGAGCGGCCCGGTTCCGACCCGCGAGAGGTACGCCTTGACGACGCCGACGATCTCGCCCTGGCCGACCGTCGTCGGTCCGATTCCAGTGCCGGTACACGCCCCACCGGCGGTCGGGTTCGAGGAGGTGACGTAGGGATAGATGCCGTGGTCGATGTCGATAGAGGTCCCCTGTGCGCCCTCGAACATCACTTGCTCGCCGGCGTCGATGCGGTCGGCGACGAACTCGCCGGCGTCGACGGTCATGTCCTCCTCGCGGAGGCGCTCGCCGACGCGTCTGAACTCCTCGTAGAGCGCGCCGACGTCGAACTCCTCGCCGGCCTCGACGCCGAAGACGTCTTCGAGCAGGGCGCGCTTGTGTGGGACGACGTACTCGAGACGCTCGCGCAGGACGTCGGGATCGAGCAGGTCGCCGACCCGGATGCCGCGACGGCCGGCCTTGTCCTCGTAGGTCGGCCCGATGCCGCGGCCGGTCGTCCCGGCGTCGAGGTCTGTGTCGCTTTTGGCCTCCTCTTCGATGCCGTCGAGCACGCGGTGGTAAGGAAGAATGACGTGTGCGCGACGGGCGACGCGGACGTCGGGGTCGAGCCCCCGCTGGCGGAGGTCGTCGAGTTCGTCGAACAGCGTTCGCGGATTGACGACACAGCCGTTGCCGAGGATGCCGACTTTCCCCCGGATCGCACCGCTGGGGACCAGCGAGAGCTTGTATTCGTCGCCCTCGTGTACCACGGTGTGGCCGGCGTTGTCACCACCCTGATAGCGGACCACGATGTCGGCCTCGTCACCGAAGAGGTCCACGATACCGCCCTTGCCCTCGTCGCCGAGTTGTGAGCCGACGATAGTTACGGTCATCGGGCGCGTGTTCCCGCTTACGGAGTAAACCGGTTACGGTCTCCGCGGCGACCGCGAACGGATCGGAACGGTTAAATTTCTCCGTGGTAACACCTCACATCAACGTCCCTGACGGGTCCGGCTCGGACCCAGCGAAGGCCGCCTTTTCAGCAAGGTTTAAACCCTTCAAACACAAGTTAACAATTGCCATGATAGATCGGCTTGAGAAGGAAGTGGACATGCTAGAGCGACACCTGCAGGTACTGAAGATGGTCATCGAGAACGAACCGATCGGGATCGTGAAGATGTCCAACGAGACGGGCTACCCACACCACAAGGTTCGCTACTCGCTGCGCGTCCTCGAAGAGGAGAACCTCATCGAACCGTCGAGCCAGGGTGCGATCACGACCGAACAGACCAGCGAATTCGTCGACGACCTCGACGGCAAGATCGACCACATCATCGAGAAGCTCGAAGGGATGAAAATCGACAGCGTCGCGGAAATCGAATCCTAGAGTTCCGGCACCGTCAGGTAGAACTCGTCGTTGCGCGCCTCGGCGAGACAGAGGTGGAAGCCTTCTTTCCTGGACAGTTTCACGAAACTGCGCCGTTTGTCGCGGCTCAACAGCCCGCTCCCCGTCGCCTCCGCGGCGGTTTCGAGCGCTTCCGGCTCGAAGAAACTCCGGGTGACCAGGAACCCCGACGCGAGCGTCTCCTTGGACTCGCGAACCCGTTTGGTGGCGGTGACGAGCGAGGACATCATCGTCTCGCTGGCGGCGATGCGCGAGTCGTTCAGGTTCGCGACCACTAGCGGGTCGCCCATCCGATCGCGCAACACGACGTCGAAGGTTTCCTCGCCGTGCTGGGTTTCGCCACTCTCCATGTACGTGACCGCGACGCCGCCGTTCAGTTCCGCCCGGTCGATTCTGGGCAGGGCGTCGTAGAGGTCCTGGAGTCCGGCCTCCGCGCCCGTGTCACGGATCTCGTACAGGAGGTCGTTGATCACCCAGTCGACGAAGCGATACTGGATCGTGCCGTGCAGGTACTCCTCGAAGGGTTGCCCGTCGACTTCGGTGTCGTCGGCGTCGAACTGGGTGTGGTATTCGAGGTTGAGGTTGCGCGCGACCGCCTCGGCGTCCGCGCCGCCGTCGTGTGCGCTCTCCAGGGTCGGCTGTCCTTTCGACTCGTAGCGGACGAAGAGGTTGGTCCCGTCTAGCGCCGCCTGGGGCGTGAGGACGTTGTCGCCACCGGTGAGGTCGGCCCCCGAAGCGTCGAGTTTCCGTTCGAGCGTCTCCACGGTCGATTCGAGGTCCTCGACTTCCGCCCTGAGTTCGTCGCGTTCGGCCGTCAATTCGTCGACGCGCGCCTGGAGGTCCTCGCGTTCGTCGGCTAGGTCGTCGCGCTCGGCTTCGACGGATTCGAGTTCGGCCTCCAGGTCTTCGATTTCCTCCTGGCGCGCCCGGAGATTCTCGCGCAGTTCGGTCGTCTCCGCGTCGGTCCACCGGTCGTCCCCGGACGTCCCGTCGGCAGACGCCGGTTCGTCGTCGTCCGTCGACGCGGTCGGTTCCGCGGACGTCGCTCCCGCGGACGTCGCTCCCGCCTCCGTCCGGTCGGCGGACTCCCCGTCGGCGTCGCGGGCGGTGTGCGCCGTGTTCTCGGAGTGCCGTTGGTCGACCGACGCCGAACGACCGCCACCGCCCCGCGACGACGTCCGGTTCTCGACGTCCCTCGACGCCGAATCCGCAGTCTTCCCACCCGTCGACGCGGGGTCGTTTCGGTTCCGCCCGGCGTCGTTTCCGGCCGCCCGTCCGAAGCCGGCCGCCGGCGGTCCGGAGTCGGCGTCGCGTTCCGATCCCGACCGGTCTGGATCGATGGACGGAACGGTTCGAACTTCGAGGTCGCTCGCGTCCGCCTCGCTCGATGCCGGGTCGGTCGACCGGGACGACGACGCGGTTCCCTCCCGGGAGTCGTCCGACGGCGAAGCCACGCCGCCGGAATCACCGCCGTTTCCCGTCGGTTGCTCGGTGGTGCCGTCCTCGACCGCAGACCGAGAGCCGGGTCGTTTTCGGGCCTCCTCGCCCGGGTCAGCAGTCTCGGAACCTGCGGCATCCGCCGTCCCGTCGCGTTCCGGATTCGCGTCCGAGCGATCCGACCGCGTGGCGCGTGTCGCCCGCCCCTCGTTTCCCGCCGGTTCGTTCCCCGCGTCGGCTCCGGCGTTCGATCCGGTCGATTCGGATTTCGACTTCGTCGCTTCAGAATCCGACCCGGTCGATTGGGAGTCTGGCCCGGTTGCTTCGGAGTCCGATTCGGTCGCTCCGTCGTTCGACCTCGTCGCTTCGGAGTCCGATCCGAGCGATTCGGAAGCCGACGTGGTCGTCTCGTCTGCTGGCGTCGACGAGGTGACGTCCGTTTCGGGCTGTTCTTCTGTCTCGGTCGTCGGTCCACTCCCGGCCGTCGGTCCAGGGTCGGGGTCCGATTCCGGTTCCGGTTCCGGAATATCGACGACGTCGACGTCGGCCGGTTTCACTTCGTAGATGCCGACCTCGCCGTCGGCCGTCTCGAAGGCTTCCGTACCGGTCACCAGGCGATTGCTCTCGCCGACGAACGCGACGCTCATCGACCGGCCGCCGTGATAGATCACGTAGTAGTCGCCGCTCAGGACGTTCTCGGAGAGCTCGACGTAGCCGGTGAATCCTCCCTTCGATAGCGTGTCGTCGACCTCCGAGATGGGCGTATCCTCGGTGTAGTACTTCGCGCGCACCTCGTCGCTCCGTTCCTGCATCAGCGCGAGCATCGGCAACGCGGGAAACGGCGCTTCGTAGGCCGTGCCCTCGGCGTTCTCGAAGTCCTCGATGGTGCCCCCGAGAACGCCGACCACCGTGCCGTTGAGCATGAAGAGTTTCGCGGTCGCGGTCTCGACGACACCCGAAAACTCCTGGTCGGCGAGGTCGTGAAGCTCGCGGTAGCCGCCCGAGAAGGAACGGGCGGGCCAGTCGTCGACCCGCTCGACCGTGCGCGTAGTCATTACGTGCAAAAAGCCACATGCGGGACAAATACTTTGCGCCCGCGTCGGACGGACGTCTCACGCCATCTCGACCCATCCGGGCCACCTCGACCCATCCGGGCCACTTCGAACCACCCGGCTGGACACGGTGTCACCGCCGATCCTGAATCGGTCGGCCGGAGTTCGACGTGCCTTTTACGACGGAGCCGCATCCACCGATATGGACGAGCAACCGGGACTGAGCGAACGGTACCGTACCGCGAGTCCGTGGCCGCTGTTCGTGGCCGTCGGACTCGCGCTGTCGGAAGTCGGGATCTTTCTCGGATCGTTTCCCGTCGCGGTCGGCGGCCTGCTCCTGTTCGGTGCGAGCGTCTCGGGCATCCTCCGGGAGTCTGGATACGTCTCTCGGCCCTGGCGGACGTTCGCGGCTATCGGCGTCGTCCTCGCGATTCTCGGCGGAATCGTCGTCCTGACGCAAGCGAACCTGGCGACGCTTTCGATCCGCCACCTCGTCGCGAACCCGAGCGGGACGGGCGCGGTCGGCCGCGGACTGGCGATCGTCGTCGCCGGCGTGATGATGATCCTTGCGGGCGTGGCTGCCGTGCTTGCAGAACTCCTGCCCTGACCGGGGCTCGCAGAACTCTTGCCCCGACCGCCGACTCCGACCCGACCCCGACCGCGGGGCGCGCGAAATCAACAGCCTATTTACCACCGTCGTCCAACGTGGCGGTATGTCACCGCAAACGTTCGACCGCGACACCTGGCTCGACCTCTCGGTCAACCTCGTCCCGCTGGGTATCCTGCTGTTTTTCATCGCGGTGTTTCTGGCACTCATGCCGTGGGGCTTCGACAGCGTCGTGAACGTCGAACAGTTCGCGCTGGTCGGCGTGCCCTTCCTCCTGCTCGCCGTCGTGACCTACTACGCGGGCCGAGCTATCTACAACGCCGAACGGGCCGAAGACAACGACGCCTGATACGGATTCAGGTCGCTCTGTGCCGGTGGTTCGCCGACCCGTTCGGCAAACCGCCGGCAACCGAAGACACGAATCCGTATGATACGGAGTAGCGTTACGCTGTCCCGGCAGGTCGCCGAAACGGGGTCGAACCGACGGTATCCGATGACGCGACTCCGTGTGTGACACGGCTTGTTCGACGACTCGCTGGTCGCCAGTCTCGCCACCGTCTATCACACCGATTGACACGCCGGCGGCCATTCCTACACTTTCATTAGTGCGCAGTGCAGAGGGTCGAACATGGCAGGAGAACAGCTCGCGCTCACAGTATTGATGGGGCTTCTCCTCGTTCTCGTCGCCGCAGTGTTGACGCGGCTGGAAGACTGGCGGTCGTACACGCCGGTCGGTGGGGGCGGGGCTGGCTACGGCAGCGAACTCGGCCGCGCCCACGACGAGAAGCCCGGCGGTATCGTGCGCTGGCTCACGACCGTCGACCACAAGGACATCGGCATGCTGTACGGCACCTACGCCATCATCGCGTTCGCGGTCGGTGGCATCATGGCGTTTCTCATCCGTCTCCAGTTGCTCACTCCCACTGGTGCCATCGTCGGCAACAAGTTCTACAACTCGCTGCTGACGAGCCACGGCATCACGATGCTGTTTCTGTTCGGAACGCCGGTCATCGCGGCGTTCGCGAACTACTTCGTCCCGCTGTTGATCGGTGCGGACGACATGGCGTTCCCGCGCATCAACGCCATCGCGTTCTGGCTGTTGCCGCCGGGTGCGTTGCTCATCTGGGGCGGGTTCTTCACCGCACCCCTGGGCATCGGTATCCAGCCCGCCCAGACGTCCTGGACGATGTACACGCCGCTGTCGGTTCAGCAGGCCAATCCCGGCGTCGACCTGATGCTGCTGGGACTGCACCTGACCGGCGTCTCGGCGACCATGGGCGCGATCAACTTCATCGCGACCATCTTCACCGAGCGGGCCGAGGACGTCTCCTGGGCGAACCTCGACATCTTTAGCTGGACCATCCTCACCCAGTCGGCGCTGATCCTCTTTGCGTTCCCGCTTTTGGGAAGCGCCATCATCATGCTGCTGCTCGATCGCAACCTCGCGACGACGTTCTACGCGGTCGGCGGCGGCGGCCCGCTGCTGTGGCAACACCTGTTCTGGTTCTTCGGCCACCCCGAAGTGTACATTCTCGTGTTGCCCCCCATGGGCATCGTCAGCCTCGTCATTCCGAAGTTCGCCGGCCGAAAACTGTTCGGTTTCAAGTTCGTCGTCTACTCGACGCTGGCCATCGGCGTCCTGAGTTTCGGCGTCTGGGCCCACCACATGTTCACCACGGGCATGGACCCGCGCCTGCGCGCTAGCTTCATGGCAGTGTCCATCGCCATCGCCATCCCCAGCGCGGTCAAGACGTTCAACTGGATCACGACGATGTGGAACGGCCGGCTCCGGCTGACCGCGCCGATGCTGTTTTGCATCGGCTTCGTCTCGAACTTCATCATCGGCGGCGTCACCGGGGTCTTCCTCGCGGCGGTTCCCGTCGACCAGATCCTGCACGACACTTACTACGTCGTCGGCCACTTCCACTACATCGTGATGGGCGCGATCGGCTTTGCCGCCTTCGCGGGGCTGTACTACTGGTACCCGATCTACACCGGCCGGATGTACCAGCGTACCCTCGCGAAGTGGCACTTCTGGCTGTCGATGGTCGGCACCAACCTGACGTTCTTCTCGATGCTGGCGCTGGGCTATCTCGGCATGCCGCGCCGGTACGCAACCTACGACTTCAACGCCGCCGTCGCGCCGCTGGCGCAGATGCAACTGTTCCACCAGCTCGCTACCCTCGGTGCCACGATCCTGCTGATCGGCCAGATGATATTCGTCTGGAACTTCGTCAACTCCTGGCTCGAAGGCCCGCGCGTCACCGACGGCGACCCCTGGGACCTCGAAGCGGCCGGTCAGCTAACGAACGAGTTCGAGTGGTTCGACAACAAGCTCGAAACCGCGATTACCGACGGCGGTGACGACGAAGAGGTCGTCGCCGACGGCGGCGAACCGATCGCCGACGACGACGGACAGTAATCGCCGTTTTTCGTTCCCGTTCCCATCCTCGTCCCCGTCCACGTTCGGAGCGCCGTTCGATCGTTTTTCGACGTCGTGGGTGCCGAGATCGGGCCGCCGCCGCGTCCCGAGGCGGCGTCAGCCGCTTATCACGAGCACGAAGCCGGTCACGAACATGAAGAATGCGACTCCGAACAGGACCAGAAACAGCAACTCTTTGTCGGACATACCCCTGGCTACGGGCCGAAAGTGAAAAGGCTAACCGACTTCGCCCGAAAGGGACGTGCGTGCAACGACCAATCGAAGCCGTCTCGGGCCGGCGCGTGGTCCTGATCGTCTACGCCACCGCCGTCGGTGTCGCGGCCATGCTGGGCCTGATTTTGGGAGTCGCGCGGCCGGTCGCGCTCGATCCCGTGCTGTTCGGCGTGATCCAGTTGCCGCCGACGCCGCTGGGAATGGTCGCTTTCGGCGTCGTCCACGTCGGCGTCGGCCTCGGGGTGTTACTAGTGGCGATCCACGAAGTCGGAAAACGGTTCGACCGCGATCTGACACCGGGACCGGGCCACCCCGGCGAGCGCGACTAGTCGTCCTGGACCTGCTGGCGAATCTCCTCGGGCACGCTGGGATCGCGCAGGGTGGTGGTGTCGCCCAGGTCCTCGTCGTTGGAGATGTTCTCTAAGAGCCGCCGCATGATCTTGCCCGACCGCGTTTTGGGCAGGTCGTCGACGAAGACGATAGCGTTCGGGCGTGCGAACTTGCCGATCTCGTCCTCGACGGCTCCGACGATGCGATCGCGGACGTCCTCGCTGGGTTCGATGCCCTCGCGCAGGATGACGTAGACGTCCGGTACCTCGCCTTTCTCGTCGTGTTCGCGGGCGACGACGGCGGCCTCGGCGACGTCCTCGACTTCCGCGACGGCCGACTCTAACTCCATGGTCCCGAGGCGGTGGCCGGCGACGTTCATCACGTCGTCGAGACGGCCGAGGATGCGGAAGTAGCCGTCGCGTTCGTGGACGGCCCCGTCGCCAGCCTTGTACACCCAGTCGGCCATGTCGTCGCTGCCGGTGTCAGAGAAGTCGCGCCAGTACTCGTCGACGAATCGCTCGTCGTCGCCGTAGACGGTCTGGAGCATGCCGGGCCAGGGCTTCTCGATGACGAGGTTGCCCGCGCGGCCGCTCGCGGCCTCGATGGTGTCGCCGTTGTCGTCGTAGATGGCCGGCTTGACGCCAGGGCAGGGCTTGCCGGCCGATCCGGGTTTCATGTCGTCGAGTGCGGGCAGGTTCGTGATGAGGTGGCCGCCGGTCTCGGTCTGCCACCACGTGTCGACGATGACGGCGTCCTCGCCGCCGATGTACTTGTAGTACCACAGCCACGCTTCGGGCTGGATGGGTTCGCCGACGGTGGTCATGTGCCGGAAGTCGAAGTCGTACTCCTGGGGGTACTGCTCGCCCCACTTCATGAACATGCGTACGGCGGTCGGGGAGGTGTGGAAGATGTCGACGTCGTAGCGCTCGGCGATCTCCCAGATGCGGCCCTTGTGGGGGTGATCGGGGGCGTCCTCGTACATGACCGACGTCGTGCCGAGCGCCAGCGGTCCGTAGACGATGTATGAGTGGCCGGTGATCCACCCGATGTCGGCGGCACACCAATAGGTGTCCTCGGGTTCGATGTCGAGCACGTACTTGCTCGTGCCGGTCGCGTACGCGAGGTACCCGCCGGTGCGGTGCTGTGCGCCCTTCGGCTTGCCCGTCGTGCCGGAGGTGTACATCAGAAAGAGCGGGTCCTCGGCGTCCCGGGAGACGGGGTCGACGCGGGCGCGTTCGTTCTGTGCCAGCAGGTCGTCGACCAGCACGTAGGGATCGTCGCCCGTGACCTCGACGTCCTCGTGGAGGTCGTCGTGGCGCGTCCACAGGAGGACGGTGTCGACGTCGGTGTCGGCCTCCTCGATGGCCTGGTCGGCCTTCTCCTTGTGGTTGAGGAACTCGCCTCTGCGGTAGTAGCCGTCGACGGTGACGACGACGTCGCTGCCGGCGTCGTCGATGCGCTGGGCCAGCGCGGACGCCGAGAAGCCGGCGAACACCTCTGAGTGTGGCGCGCCGATGCGCGCGCAGGCGAGCATAGTCACCGGCAGCGCCGGCAGCATCGGCAGGTGCAGCGTGACGACGTCGTCCTCCTCGACGCCGACATCCTCTAGGACAGCCGCCATCTCGTTGACGCGGTTGTAGAGGTCCTGGTAGGTGATGTGCTGGCGCTCGTCGGCGTCAGAGCCTTCCCACAGCAGGGCCGTCTGGTTCTTTCGCTCGTCGAGATGCCGGTCGATGCAGTTGTAGGAAGCGTTCAGTTCGCCACCGGTAAACCACTCGTAGAAGGGTGGATTCGACGCGTCGAGTACCTCCTCCCAGTGAGCGTCCCAGTCGAGCAGGTTCGCGTACTCCTCGAAGGCGTCGGGGTAGTTCTCGTCGAAGCGGTCGTGGATCGACGAGTCGGTACAGTTGGCCTGTCCGACGAAGTCCGGCGACGGACGGAAGTACTCCTGTTCGGTGAGACGCGATTCCAGTGTGACGTCGGGGTCGTCGTCCTCGCTCATGTGTAAAGCACCTGCCGGGGTATTCTCATGTATATGGCATGAATCTAACCCACGTAACTTGAGAAGTCGCCGACTAACGCGCCGATCCGATTCGCCCGCGGTGGACGCCGCCGGTCGCTGCGCTACAATGAGGCAGACGGACGCGTCACGCTCACGTAGAAGGCGGCGTAGTAGGTGTATACGAACGATCCGACGACGGTCCCGACCACGACGGAGGCGACGAGAAACGCGCCGAACTCGGTCGGCGACAGCGTCGCCAGCATCGACGCGCCGCCGGTCGTCGCTTGCTCGGACAGCGCGTCGTAGTCCACGGCGAACGCGAACAGCAGGACGACCGGCACCATGCTGACGAGATAGACCACGAACCCGACGGCGTCGAAGCCCAGCACCGACAGAACGTTGCCGCGAATCAGGCCGACGCTCCGGCGGAAGGCGTCGGTCAGTTTCAGATCGTCGATGACGTACGCGGCCGGGAAGAACTGCGACAGGAACGCCGGCAATAGCACGACCACGAACCCGACGAGTCCCCCGAGGACGAGCACGACCAGCGACCCGGCCATCCCGGCCGCACCGGCGGCACTGCCGAGGCCGAACGCGGCCAGGCCGACGACGAGAAACAGGACGACGAAGACGAGATACACCACGAACACGACGACGCCGACCAACAGGAAGCCGGCGACCAGTCCGAGGTAGTTCGACGTCGCCGCCGCGCGAAAGGTGTCGAGGTCGGTGCGGCCGGACACCGCCTCGGCGGCCATCGCCACGACGCCGCCGACCAGCAACGGGACCAGGAGGTAGGTGACCAGCGACGCGGCGATGCCGAGCCAGTAATCGACGTACTGGAGGGCGCTGATCGCCGCGAACGCCAGCGTGAACGCGAACACTACGCCCACGATTACGGGATTCGTTCGGAGGGCTGTCACTGTTCGGGGGAGGGCAGAGCGGGCACCCATACCCGGCCAGTCGACCGGTCGTGCCTAAAACGTTCGGTTGACTGACCGATACGGACGGGCGGCCGTTCCCGGCACCGAACGGTCCCGTCGGACGCCGTCGTCGAACGGAGTCTGCGACGGTGGCAATACCTTTGTACGAGCGCGTCGCTCGAAGAGGTATGACCGACGCGACAGCAGGTCAGCTAGCCGTCGCGTACGACGACACCGACGCGGCCCGACGGGCCGTGGCGTTCGCCATCGACCGCGCGTCGCTGACGGGCGAGCGCGTCGACGTCGTCCACGCGGGCAACGACCTCACCGAAGTCCAGATCCGTGACGTCGTCGCGCCCCTGTTCGAGGACCGCGACGTCGACTTCGACGTGGCGGTACTCCCCATCGGCGGCTCCGAGGACGAAAACGTCTCTGCGAGCAAGGCGCTGACGGACTACCTCCGACGGCACAACTACGAGTACCTCCTCATGGGCAACGAGAAACACGGGCTGGCACACTCGCTCACGGAGGCCAGCGTCAGCAGCGACGTGATCGAGAGCCAGTCGATTCCGGTGTTGCTGGTTCCCTGATACGGATTCGGGTCGCTCTGTGCCGGTGGGTCGCCGATCCGTTCGGGCGACCCGCTGGCAACCGAAGACACGAATCCGTATAAGATGGATTCGGGTCGCTCTGTGCCGGTGGGTCGCCGATCCGTTCGGGCGACCCGCTGGCAACCGAAGACACGAATTCGTATGAAATCGCCGCTGCTGCGGGCCGGTGCTACTGCGTCACGCCGACGGTCTCGCGATAGCTCCCGTAGTGGTCCTCGAAGACGCCCATGATCTCGCCCATCGTCGCGTAGGCCTTCACGGCGTCGACGACCGAAGGCATGACGTTCTCGCCGGCGCGGGTCGCTGCCGCGAGCGCCTCGAGCGCGGCGTCGACGGCCTCCTCGTCGCGGTCGGCCTTCACCTCGGCCAGTCGTTCGCGCTGGCGTTTCTGCACCCCCTCATCGACCTGCAGGATGTCGGGTTCGGTGTCCTCCTCGATTTCGTAGCGGTTGACGCCGACGACGACCTCCTCGCCGTCCTCGACGCGTCGCTGGTACTCGTAGGCACTGTCCTGGATCTCGCGGTGGAAGTAGCCGCTCTCGATGCCGGCCAGCACGCCATCGCGGACCGACCCGTCGCCCATCTCCCGTATCTCTTCGACGTACTCCACGGCCTCCCGTTCCATCTCGTCGGTCAGCGCCTCGACGGCGAAACTGCCGCCCAGCGGGTCGACGATGTCCGCCACGCCGGACTCCTCGGCGATGATCTGCTGGGTGCGAAGCGCCACGCGGACGGCCCGTTCGCCGGGCAGCGCCAGCGCCTCGTCGAAACTGTTGGTGTGGAGGCTCTGGGAACCGCCGAGCACGCCCGCAAGCGCCTGGATGGTCACGCGGACGACGTTGTTCAGCGGCTGCTGGGCGGTCAGCGACTGCCCGGCGGTCTGGGTGTGAAACTTCATTGCTCGCGCGGCGTCGCTGTCCGCGCCGTACCACTCGTCCATTATCCGGGCGTAGATCCGCCGGCCCGCACGGAACTTCGCGACCTCCTCGAAGATGGCGTTGTGGGCGTTGAAGAAAAAGGACAGTTGCGGCCCGAAGTCGTCGACGTCGAGCCCGCGTGCTTTGCAGGCCTCGACGTAGGCGAAGCCGTCCGCGAGGGTGAACGCCAGTTCCTGGGCGGCCGTCGACCCGGCCTCGCGGATGTGATAGCCCGACACGGAGATCGGTTTGAGTTTGGGCGTCTCCGCGACGGCGAACTCCACGGTGTCGACGACGAGTTTCAGCGAGGGCTCCGGTGGGACGACCCACTCCTTCTGAGCGATGAACTCCTTGAGCATGTCGTTTTGCAGGGTCCCCCGTATCTCCTCGCGGGGTACGCCCTGCTGGTCGGCCAGCGCGACGTACATCGCGTAGATCACGGGCGCGGAGGGGTTGATAGTGAACGACGTCGAAATCTCACCGAGATCGATGCCGTCGAACAGCCGTTCGACGTCCGCCAGCGTGTCGACGGCGACGCCCTCCTTGCCCACCTCGCCGTCGGCCATGTCGTGATCGGAGTCGATGCCCATCAGCGACGGCATGTCGAACGCCGTCGACAGGCCGGTCTGGCCCGCCTCGACGAGGTAGTGAAAGCGTTCGTTGGTCTCGGCGGCAGTCCCGAAGCCGGCGAACTGCCGCATGGTCCAGGGACGGCCCCGGTACATCGTCGGGTAGACGCCGCGGGTGAACGGCGGTTCGCCCGGAAAGCCCAGGTCCTCGCCGTACTCGAGGTCAGCCACGTCGGCGGGAGTGTACAGCCGGTCGACTTCGAGGTTCGAGACCGTGGCGAAGCGGTCTTTCCGTTCGCCGTACTCGTCGAGGACTGGGTCGAGCGTCTTCGCTTCCCAGTCGGCCTTTGCCTCCCGGATGGCCGCCAAATCCTCCTCGTCGTACATGCCCCGAAAATTGGGTCGGCGCGCGCATAAGGATTCGGTGGCCGGGCGGACGACCGGACGCACACGCCCGCATTCGTCCGGTAATCTCGGGATCGCGTTGCTCTCACGGCAGTCACCATCAGAACAGGTCGTCGGGGTCGACGCTCGTCTCGTCTTTGCGCTCGACGAGCAGGTCGTCCAGGGCCGTCGACAGTTCCTCCTCGTTGGGGATGGCCAGAATCTCACAGCGGAAGTCGACCGCCTCGGTCCGCATCGTCGACTCGATGACGAATCCGTGGGTCTGGAAGGGCCCGAGTTGCTGGGTGACGATCTGTAGCAGTGCCATCTCGACGTCGTCCTCGTACTCGGGCGGCCGGTGGTCGACGCTGCTCTGGAGGACGTTCGCCCAGCCGTCGACGAAGCCGCTGGTCATGACGTTGCCGAGTTCCTCGATGGCGCTGCGGTGCATGTCGGTGAACTCGTCGCCGGCGGATTCGGTGGGTAACATCGCTTCGGCGACGTTGCAGGCCGATCGCTCGTCGAACAGGACGACAAGGTAGCCGCTGGGCGTTCCCTCGAACTCGACGGTGGTGCCGACGTGGGTATCGTCGACCTGGTCGGTGATGTCGTCGATCGGGGTGAAACTAACTCCGGAGACGTCGGCGCTGGTCTCCACTCCGGTCATCGTCGCCACGCGCTGGGCGGCCGTTGCCGTCCCCTCGCGGGTCAGGTCGCTGAACACGGACAACTTATCGAGCGACAGCAACGTCGCGTTGTCGTCGTTGTCGTCGTTGTCGTCGTTGTCGTCGGCGAACACGGTCCGAAGCGATCCCGCGTCCGGTGCCAGGTAGATGTCGATGTCGGCGACGCGGTCCATCCACGCGATCTGGCTCTGAAAGACCAGGACGCTCTCGGCGTCTTCGGTCTGACCGCCGAATTCGAGCGACTGCAGGTCGTCGGGTTCGAAATACTCCGGCGGCGACATGTCCAGGCCGGTTTCGAGGTGGTCGCCCCAACCGGTCATGAATCCGCCGACCATGATGTTGCCGAGTTCTTCGAGGCTGCTTCGCAGCAACGACTCATCGGCGGATCCGGGGACCAGCGACTCGGTCAGTTCGTCGATGGTCGACTGTCCGAACGTCACCAGGACGGTTCCAGAGAGGTCGCCCGTGACGTCGAACGCGACGCCCTCGTAGGAGCCGTCCTGCAGGCCTCTGACGATGTCACGCCAGTCGACGACGGTGATCTTCGCGACGTCGATTGACGCGTCCGCGTCGGTCATCGCCGACAGCGACTGGCTGGCCTCCCGTGCGCCCTCGCGGGCCAGGAGATTGAACTTCTCGAGGGATTCGATGTCGACTTTCATGCTCCCCCCAGCCGACTCCACTTTTGACGACGTAGAATTCCCTGGAACGTGCCTGCCATGGTTCCGTGTGGCCTCGGCGTCCCCCGGCCTGGACCGGCCGCCACCGACGCACCGAGTGCCTTCGTGCCACCGAGTACCGAAACGAGTGAAATAAACCCTTCCCCGAGAAAATCAATGCTGAAAACCGGGCGCGACGGGGCCGCGAAACGGACGCGATGGCCGCGAAACGGACGCGATGGCCGCGAAACGGACGCGACGGCCGCGGAGCGTCGGGTCGACCTGCCGTCTACAGGCAGTTCAAGGCGAGTGCCACGGGGCTTGACCCCGTGGGTGAAGCCGATAGTGGCCGAACAGCCGCCGGGGTATCTCTCCCCGCCCACAGGCCCACGCATCGAAACGTTTACTTCGACCGAATCAGAATGAGTGTGTATGAGTCAGACGGAGATGGAATGTTACCCGACTGTCCGTGACCGGGGACAGGTCACAATCCCCGAAGATGTGCGCGAACCACTCGGTATCGAGCCGGGCGACCGAATCAAACTCACTGTCGAACGACTGGACTAACTCACATGGACGTAACGCTTCGCTGTCGTGCGTATCCCGACAAGGAAACCGCCAGCGAAGCGTGGCGTCACATCGAAATCCATCGGCAGATACGCAACCACGCCATCCGCGACTACTACGCACACGAATACGGAAACCGGCCAACCGCTTACGACCAGCACCGCAAACTCACCGACTGGAAACAGCGGTGGCCGCTCTTTTCGGAAGTCTCGGCACACGCCGCCCAACAGACCGTCTCGGAGATACACAAGAACGTCGAGACACAGAAAGGGCGGCGGGAAAACGGCCACAAAACAGGGCGATTGAAGTGGCAGGGAAGCGGCGAACGTCGGTCAGTCGCGTATCAGTCCGAAGGCTTCGACGTGAATCACACCACGGGCCAAGACGGATACGCCACACTCCGACTCTCAAAAATCGGTCATATTCCGATTCGAGCGCACCGAGAAATTCCCGCGACCGAGCAAATCAAGCGCGTCGTGTTGAAGAAAGAACGAACCGGCGACTGGTTCGTGTGTCTGGTCACGGAACAGTCCGACGACGACCTTCCCGAGAAGCCCAGTCCAGAAACACTCGACCCCGCCGACTGCGTGGGCGTGGACCTCGGGATTCTCTCGTACATCCACACCAGCGACGATACGGCGGTGGATATGCTCGACCTGTCCGACGAGTACGACCGCTACGGGCGCGAACAGCGGAAACTCGACCGGAAAGAACACGGGTCGAACAACTGGGAGAAACAACGGCAGAAGGTCGCCACAGCGAAGCGGCAAATCAAGCGGAAGGTGCTGGACTACCAGCACAAACTCACGACGTGGCTGGTCCGAGAGTACGATTTGGTGGCTGTCGAGGATTTGGACGTAAAGCCGATGCTGGAAACCAGCCAGAACGCCAAGAACAAGCAGGACGCCGCATGGTCGCGGTTTCTGGACCTCTTGGAGTACAAAGCCGACCTGCATGGCACTCACGTCGTTCGAGTCGAACCAGCAGGAACGACCAAAGAGTGTTCGGAGTGCGGTGTGGAAACGTCGAAACCACTCTGGATTCGAGAACACTCCTGTCCGGCGTGCGGTCACACCGAGGACAGAGACTTGAACGCGGCGAAGAACATCCTTTCTCGCGGTCGCTCACAGATAGGGGCGGGACGCTCCGAATCAACGCCTGTGCAGACTGCGCTCCCTACGGGAACCCTCTCGGTTCCTGCAAAGCGCGTCGTGGAAGCAGGAAGCCCCGAGGCTTGACCTCGGGGTGAGTTCACCAGGTGGATTACCGAACCCGACGTCGAACCGTCGAAAACGTCACAACAGACGCTATCAGCCGTCGTCCTGGAGTCGCTGGGTCTTCTCGACGAGCGGGTGGTGAGCGTAGTCGACCTCCTCGATGTCCTCGATGGACTCTAGTCCCTCCTTGCGCGCAGTCTCGGCCATGCCGAGTTCGATCCGTTCCTCGATGACGATGACGTAGGCGTCCATCTCCTCGACGTCGAGGTTGTGGGCGGCCTTGACGCGGTGGTGGCCGTCGGCGAGGATGTAGTCGCCGGCGTTGTCGATGACGACCAGCGGTTCCGCCAGTCCGTTTTCGAGTTCGTAAACGCGCCCTTCGAGTTCGTCGGCGTAGACCTTGCTCTGGGTCGGCGTGAGTTCATCGAGCGGTACTTGTCGGCGCTCCTGTTCGACCTCGACGTCGTGGATGCCCGCCAGCGTCCGCATCAGTTTGTCGACCTTGCCGGGCGTGGCGCGTTCGATCTGGCTGCGGATGACGTCGGCGTGGCTGATGATGCCCACGAGGTTGCCGGCGTCGTCGACGACCGGGAGTCGCTGGATGCCCGACCGCAGAATGACTCGGGCGGCGTCGTTCAGGTCCATCTCGGGGTGTGCGACCAGCAAGTCCTGGCTCATCACCCTGAATATGGGGTCGGCGTCGTCGGCCAGCAGGAGATCGCGCGCACTCACGAACCCCTCCACTCGCCGTCGGTCGGTGACCGGAAACCCGCTGTGCCCGTCGCTCTCGGCGATTCGGCGGGCGACCTCGCCCACCGTCTCGTCCGGCGACACCGTTTCGACGTCGCGGGTCATGTAATCTTTGACCCGCAGTTTGTCGCCGTCGTCGTCCGTCATGGCGGTGTAGAATCGGTCCCGGGGCAAAAACCCCTCGCTCACACGGCGTCACGAACCGGGGTCGCCAGTCGGTCTCCGTCGGCGGGCGCTGTCGGTCTCCGTCGGCGAGTCACGCTCCGGAGGAGTCGGAGTCGGCGTCGTCCGCCGCGTCGTCGGCTTCGGACTCGGCGTCGGCGTCGTCATCCTCGGCGTCGTCCGCCGCCTCGCTGATCCGGCGCGCTCGACCGGCGAGGTCGCTACCGGCTTCGGGTGGCGAGAGGAGGCCGCGCACTTCCCGGGCGCGGTAATCGGCACCGGGATCGACGCCGCGAGTCACGCTCACTTTGTTGGTCCGGGACTCGACCGCTTCGAGGAATCGTTCGCTGACGACGTCCCTGACGACGTCGATTAGTGCTTCGTCGTCGTCGTCGATGGAGTCGAGCAGGCCCAGTGGTATCTGCGCGCCCGCCATGTCGGCGTGGCCGCCCGCGCTCCCGATCTGCTCGAAAGCGTCCCGGAGGGTCTCTCCGAGGTCGATGTTCGCGCCCCGGGCCCGGGCGGACACGTAGATCGTGCCGTCGCCGATGCCGTAGGCCATCGTCGTCGTGATTCCGTCGAGGTTCAGCAGCCGATCGGCGGCCTGCGCCAGCGCGTCGCGGTCGTTCAGATAGCCGACGCAGGTCAGCAACACCGGGCCGTGCCGGTCGCGGTTGCGGATGGCCGCGGCGATGGTCTCGAACGTGTCGGGGCTGATGGACGGCGACTCGATGCGCTCGAGGGCGCCCATGTCGACGTGTGGCAGCAGGAACGCCGCCGCTTCGAGGTCCTCGGGACAGACCTCGCGCGTGAACTCCCTGGTGTCGACCCGGATGCCAAACAACAGTCCCGTCGCGACCGCCTCGCTGACCTCGACGTCGAGTTGACGGAGGTACCCGACCAGCAGCGTGCTGGTCGCGCCGACCTCGCTGCGCAGGTCGACGAACCGGGCGTTGACAGGGCTCCGGGGCGGGTGGTGATCGATGACGACGTCTATCGGCGTGTCCTCGGGCAACTGGTCGTTGACGCCGGGTCGGGAGTGATCGACCAGGGCGAAACTGCCGTACGCCGAGAGGTCGTCGTCGTCGTCCAGTTCCGTGAGGTCGAACTCCAGGAGGTTGACGAACGCGCGGTTCTCCTGGTGGGTGATCGAGCCGTAGTAACAGATTTCGGCGTCGACGCCGGCCGCGGTCGCGAGTCGTTCGAGCGCGACCGCACTGGCGATGGCGTCGGGATCGGGATTGTCGTGGGTGAACACGGCCAGCGGCTCGTCGAGTTCGCGCAAGACGCGATGCAACTGTCTGGTCCGCAGTCCCTCGTCGCCGACTCGCTCTCGCAGGAACGCCGTCGTCGCGTCGGTCGCGTCGACGATCCGGTCGGCGGTACCGACCAGCGACTCGCGTTGCGCATCGGAGGGGTCGTGGCCGGTGTAAGCGACGATCGGCACGTCGTCGAACGCCTCCCGCGCGGCCCGCACAGCGTCGACGTTCGTGGCGACGTCGTCGCCACCGACGAACAGGCTCTCGACCTCCTCGACGACGCTTCCGAGGGCGGTCGCGTCGGTGACGTCCGCTCGCTCCGCGGCGATGCCGTCCTCGCGGAGCGTCTCGACCTGCTGCTCGTCGTCGACGATCACCAGCAGGTCGCCCGGCCAGTCGACCAGCGAGTCGACGAGCGTCCGACCCAGCGATCCACAGCCCAGCATCAGCCGGGTGTGCATACTCTACTCGTCCGGCTACGGAGGGAAAAAGATTCCACACTGGGCGTTGGATTTCCGCGTCGGTCCGAGAACCGGTCCGCGATAGCTGTATCGCCGTTGACTGTCTCGCCCGTCGAGTCCGAAATCGGCGGCATTGACCGCTCTTGCTGTAACATTTCCGTCACTGTGTAAGTCTTTGACAATGGGGTTTATGTCGGAACCAAACTAACCATTCTATAGCGGTTGCGGCGCTTCGTAGACGCCCTGGCCGAGAGAGACGTATGGTTTCAGAATTCGACCTCCCCTGCTCGGAGTGTGGGGACGACCTCGTCCGCACGACCGCACCGGCTCCGTCACGACCGGGCGTGGAGTTGCAGGTCGCCGAGTGCCCGACCTGCGGCGGTCGCTACTATCCGGAAGCGACCCTCGAACGGCTCTAGATGCCGAACGTGACGCGCAACATGTCCCGGGTTCCGGGACCCAGTCCGACGGCGACGGCAGCGATGAGCAACAGCACCGCATAGCGCGGGCTCTCATCCATGAAGGTCTCGTCGAACAACCAGACGATGCCCACCGCGACGGCGAGTTTCACGACCAGAAACGGCCACGAGGTCCCCACGGCCGCGATCACCGAGTCGGGGAGCACGCTCGCGGAGAGGCGGATGATGAACCGATTGACCGGATGTTTCGCGCCGTAGGTCAGCGGGATGCCGATCGCTCCGGTCCAGTCCGCGGCGATGACGTTGGCGACGCCGTCGATGGCGTGTCCCCACACCACGACCAACCCGACACGACCAGTTCCCCGGTTGATCTCGGGTTTGTACCGCTCGGTCCCGTAGTAGATGCCCAGCGCCAGCACCGACGCAACGGCGACGGTCAGGATCGTCATCTGCGGGTACAGCCGGACGTACTCCGTCGTGAGTGACGTCGCCAGCAGGAATCCCACCGTCACGGTCAGTATCGCCGCGCCGACGGCGGCCAGCACGCGGTGATAATCCCGGACGTAGCCGTCGGTTTCGAGCCAGACGGCCGCCACCAGCGCGACCAGGGTCACGAGAAAGACGGTGACGTAGATGATGGGGCTGATGATGAGCGTGTTGTAGGGGTAGGCCACTAGCTGGTCGACGCCCGCTGGGGTCGCGTCGAAGGTGTCCTCGACGACCCGCAACGCGCCGCCGAACAGCATGAACGGCACCAGCGCGAAGAACAGTTCCGTGTCTTCGGCCACTTGCAACCGACGCAACAGAAAGAGCACGCCGACGAGCATGAACAGCAACACGACCATGTAGCCGACCTCCGAGACGGGCGTGTACCCCGGCTGAGCGACGAAGCCGCCGCTCGCCGCCGCGGCCCGGCAGGCGTCCAGAGAGGCGAACAGTTTCACGCTGGTTCCCGTGTTCACCGCGCACGCGGCGTTGGTCGCGTCGGCGTGGACCGGCCCCCAGAAGTACCGCCAGACGAACCCGTCGTAGAAACTGCGCGGAAACGCGACCGAACCCGCGACCAGCCCCAGGACGGCCAGGACGGCGGCGACGACCCACGCGCGCTCGCTGTCGACGTCGTCGAGCGTTTGCATACCCGAGAGGCGGCCGGCCGCGGAGTTTAGCTTTCCGGTCGCGTGTACGGCACGCGCACGGGGCGTCGCGTACCGGCCGGTGCGTCGAGAACGCGCGGTGCGTCGAGAACGTACTCGTACGGAAACCGGGCAGTCCTGCGATCAGGCGTCGGATAGCTGCGACTGCAGGACTGCGAGGACGTCCTCGTGGGCGGTCCCGTTGGAGACGACCAGTCCCTCGCCGTCGGACGTCCACGGGTCGCCGTAGCGGTCGGTCGCGGTGCCGCCGCTGCGTTCGATCAGGTGGACGCCGGCGACGGCGTCCCACGGCAGCGGCGGCGTGGGCATGATCGCCGCGTCGAGGCCGCCGCAGGCGACGTACGCCAGCGCGGCCTGCATGCTTCCGAACCGGCGAACGTCGCCGAACCGCGTGCCGACGTCGTGACACAGCGTCGAGAAGGCGTCGTCGTCGCTGTGAATCCACCGCCCCAGCAGTCCCACCGCGAACGTCTCGGCGTCCTCGCGCGTGCTGACGTGCAAGGTGTCGCCGTCGCGGGTGACGCTATCGGGCCCGGCAGTGTAGATCTCGCCCAGTACCGGAAAGTAGACCGCGGAACCGACCGGGTCGCCGTCGACCACTGCTGCGACGGCGGTCGTCCAGACCGGGACGCCGCGGACGAAGTTCGCGGTGCCGTCGATGGGATCGACGATCCACGCGTCACCCCGCTCGGGGACCGTCTCGCGGACGTCGAGGCCGCCCTCGTCGGCGTCGATACCGACCGGCGGCCGCACCTCCTCCTCGCAGACGACGGCGTCACCGGGAAACTCATTCAGTATCGTCGCCAGCACCTGCTGCTGTGCGTCGCGGTCGGCCCGCGTGACGAGGTCGTTCTTGTCGGCCTTCGTCTCGACCGGCAGGTTCGTTCGGAAGTCCTCGCGTGCCACGACGCCTCCGGCGCGGGCCGCCCGCTCGGCCACCGCGGCGCGTCTGTGTTCGTCGGCCATGTTCGTGACTGCCGGCCGTATCCACATACACCCACTGCTTTCACTCGCCGGTCTCGTCTCTCGCGCTGTCGACTGCGTCGAGGATCGCCTCGGCGATGTCCTCGGCTTCCGCCGGCGTGTACAGCGTCTGGTCGCCCAGCGACTGCTCGATGCGGACGTATCCGTCGGCCTCGTCGATGTCGAAAAACGCGGTGTGCTCTAGTGGTGACACGTCGCCGCTCGGTCGATCGTCCTGGTCGGCGACCATGTCGGACGGTACCGAACCGAACGGCATAAACCTGGGCATCGTTCCGGTAATCCTGTCCCCGTGGTCGCCTGACAGAACGGTTCCGATACACCTATACGACGAGGCGAGGACGTGATGGATATGCCCGATGCGGCCCGGCTTCGCGACAGCACGCAGATCCTGATCCCACCCGAGTCCACCGTCGATGGCATCGTCCACGACCTCGAAGAGCGGTTTACGGTCACGGTCCGCGACGAGGACGCACAGATCCGCGTCATCGGAAGTCCCACCGAAATCAAAGCCGCAAGCGACTTTCTCGCCCGCAACGGCATTGCCGTGGCGTGAGGACGCGGTCGCGTCCGTTTCGTCTCACAGTTGTATTTGCCGCCGGTTCACAGTTGTACTCCCGCATGCCACCGATCCGCGTCGGCGTCGGCCACCGCCTCGTCCATCCGAGCGAGGTACGCGACCGCGAGCGACGCGACGCGGGCGGCGCGGGCGTCGCCCTCGGTCCGGAACTCCTCGGTAACGCGGTTGGCGTAGACGGCACACACCGCGCCCGCGCGCAGGCCGTAGACGCCGGCCAGCGTGAGGATGGCCGCCGCCTCCATCTCGAAGTTGAGGACGCCGGCCTCCCGCAGCGTCGCGACGAGGTCGTCACTCCCGGCGGCCTCGAAGCCCCGAAATCCGGGTCGTCCCTGCCCTGCGTAGAAACTGTCGGTCGAGCAGGTGATCCCGAGGTGGTAGTCGTAGCCTAACTCCTCGGCCGCGGCGACGAGCGCCGAGACGACCCGATAGTCGGCGCTGGCCGGATAGTCCTCGCGGACGTACTCGTCGCTAGTGCCCTCCTGGCGGACGGCGCCCGTCGTGATGACCAGGTCGCCGACGCTGGCCTCCGGCTGGATGGCCCCACAAGAGCCGACCCGAATCATCGTGTCGACGCCGACGCGAGCCAGTTCCTCGACGGCGATAGCGGCCGAGGGCGATCCGATGCCGGTCGAGGTGACCGAGACCGGCGTCCCCTCGTAGGTGCCGGTCGCCGTGCGATACTCGCGGTGTTCGGTCACCACCTCGCCGTCGTCCCAGACGTCAAGGATCGTCCCCACGCGCTCGGGATTGCCCGGCAGGAGAACGCTGTCGGCGACGTCGCCGTCGCCCACTTCGAGGTGGTACTGCACCTCCTCGCCCGGAGCCTCGCTGTCGCCGGTCATGCGAACTGCTCCCGGTCGCTGGCGTCGTCGATCGACTCGTTCATTCGAGGTTCTCCCGACCGATGGCGTTGGGCAACAGGTCGCCCAGGCGGTACTCCGTGGTCGTCTCGCCCTCGTCGCAGAGCACGCGGAAGTCGGCGTCGCAAAACTCCGCGAAGGTCTGGCGGCACATCCCGCAGGGAGTCACGCCGTCGCGTTCGCTCGTGGTCACGGCCACGCGCTCGAACGCCCGGTGACCCTCCCGGACCGCCGTACCCAGGGCCACCTCCTCGGCGTGCAGGCTGTTGCTGTAGTTGGCGTTCTCGACGTTGCACCCGGTGAACACCGTACCGTCGGCCGTTTCGAGCGCCGCGCCGACGCGATACTCCGAGTAGGGCGCGTAGGCCGCCGGTAGCGCCTCTCGTGCCCGTTCGACGAGCGTCATGTGGCCGACAGAGGGCCGGCGGCGACTAATAGCCACCGGCGGTTCCGATCGAAAAACGCGCGGCTTCGGTTCAGATGCGACCGGCCCGGCCGGGGTCGACGTCGATGGCGTCGACGGGACAGACGTCGACACAGAGCATGCAGTCGATGCACTGGTCCTCGTGGGCGGGATCGGCCTTGATCTCGCTTTCGGGATGGTCTGGCGTGTCGACCCACTCGAAGACGTCGACCGGGCAGTCTTCGAGACACGCGCCGTCGGCGATACAGATGTCGAAATCCACCGCGACGTGGGTCCCGTGGATGCCCAGCGTGTCGGGTTCCTCGACCGGGCCCCAGACGCTGTGTCCCTCGTGCTCGTCGACCACTTCGCGGTTCTCCTCGAATTCGGGGTCGATTGCCATGGCTAGAGCCACTGCCGGTGTACACTTAAATCTTCGACCGCACATCGACGGCCCGTCGCCGTGATTCCGATACGCGATCGTACATGCGTGATCGGGTGATTCGTAAAAGGCAAGCGGCGGCCACGCGTACGGGGACGGAACGAGCATCCGAACCGGATTCCGATAGCATGCCCGACGCCCGCAACTGGACGAGAACGATTTCACTCGCCGGGGTGGGTCTCTTCGTCGCACTCGCCGGTGGGGTCGCCGTCGGTCGCCGTCGTTTCGAGCGGGAGGTCCGGGGCCACGTCGACGACCTGCTCGGGGACGCGGCCCGCTCGACTGGCGGCGAGTTCACCGCCGCCGATCTCGACGGATTGCCGACACCCGTCCGTCGATACTTCGAGACCGTCGTCGACGAACGCCGACCGTCCGTCCGAATCGCCCGACTCTCACAGCGCGGTGCGTTCCGTCTCGGCGGCCCGGACGCGTCGTGGCATCCGCTCGAAGCGACGCAGGTCTTCTCGGCGACGCCCCCGGCGTTCGTCTGGGACGCCCGCATCGACGTCGCGCCCCTGTTTCCGGTCCGGGTCGTCGACCGGTACGGACGCGGCGACGGCGTCCTGCAGGCGAAACTCTGGGCAGCGCTTCCGGTCGCTAGCGCCGGACCGAGCCCCGAGATGGACGAGAGCGAACTCGTTCGGTACCTCGCGGAGACCGTCTGGTTCCCGACCGCACTGTTGCCGGCCAACGGCGTCTCCTGGGCGGGAATCGACGCCCGCACCGCGCGGGCGACGCTCGAACACCGCGGCCGGACCGCGTCGCTGACGTTTCACTTCGACGAGTCGAACCTGGTCGAACGCGTCACGACCGAGCGCTATCGGCAGGAAGACGACGCGTACGTCCCGTGGACGGGCTACTTCAGCGACTACGAGACCCACGACGGACTGCGTGTCCCGACCGTGGCGGCCGTCGAGTGGAACCTCCCCGCCGACGATTTGAGCTACTGGCGGGCTACCCTGGACGACGTATCGTACCGGCCGAGCGGATGAGTAGCCCGGCCATCACCGCCGGACGTCCCTCACCTTCCGGCCATCACCGCCGGCTATTCCGCGTCGTCGACGCCGTTGGACTGTCGCGTCACTCGTGTGCGAAGTACGCCACCGCCGATTCGGCGTCGGTCTCCTGTCCCGGCAGGCTGTCCAGGCGCGCGAAGCCGATACGCTCGAACTGCAGGAGGTCGTCGACGGCGTACTCGGCGACGCCGGGTTCGGCGTGGCCGTCGACGTCGCCGTCCATCGTCCGCAACCGTAGCGGAAGGTTGTCCTCGGCGGGGACCCAGTGGACCACGTCGACGCCCTCCTCGCGGACCGCGGCGATGTCGTCGCCGGTGTACTCGAAGGCGTCGCGGGTGTGGCGCACGCACCCGAAGCCCTTCAGCCAGACGCGCTGGCCGTTGGCGGGCACGTCGTCCGGTTCGACCAGCACGTCGCCGGTGACGGAGAGTTGCCTCGTGCCGCGGTCCTCGTGGTCGGGGTGGACGGGCGGGTGACCGGCGTCGGGGCCGCCGACGACCTGCTTGCGGACGCCGTCGCGGACGAAGAAGGCCCGGTCGGTCTCGTCGTCGACGAGGTCGCGGTTGTTGGCGTAGACGCTCGACATCGAGAGGTCGACGTTGCTTGTCGAGGTGCCGAGTTCGACCATCGACGCGACCAGCGCCGCCCCGCGGATGCCCCTGCGCCGGAGGCTGGAAACGGTGGGCGCACGCGGGTCGTCCCAGCCGTCGAGGTCGCCCGCCTCGATCAGTTCCTTGATCGTCGAGGTGCTCAGCGGGACGTCGTACTCGTCGACCTGGACGTGCCCCCAGTGGACCACCTCGGGGTACTCCCAGTCGAAGTAGTCGTAGACGAATCCCTGGCGCTTCGCGGAGTCCTGCAAGTCGATGCCGCGAATGATGTGGCTCACGTCGAGCAGGTGGTCGTCGATACCGCTCTGGAAGTCCAGCATCGGCCAGCAGCGGTACTCGGCCGCCTGCTCGCGCGGGTGGGGCGTGTCGATGAGTCGGAACGCCACCCAGTCGCGTAGCGCGGGATTTTTGTGTTCGATGTCGGTTTTCACCCGCAGGACCATCTCGCCGGGATCGTACGCGCCGGCGATCATGTCTTCGAACTCCGTACGCGTCTGCTCGGGGTCTTTGTCCCGATGCGGGCAGGCCTCGCCCGCGTTCTTCATGTCCGAGAAGTCCGCCTGCGGGCACGAGCAGGTGTACGCTCCGCCCATCTCGACGAGGTCGCGTGCGTACTCGTAGTAGGTCTCCAGGCGGTCGCTGGCGAGGACGACCTCGTCGGGTTCGAAGCCGAGATAGGCGATTGCGTCCAAAATCGCGTCGTAGGCGTCCAGGTCCGGCCGCTTCGTCTCGGGGTCGGTGTCGTCGAACCGGCAGACGAACGACCCGTCGTAGCGGTCGGCGTAGGTCCCGATGACCGCCGCCATGCGAGCGTGGCCGATGTGCCACGGGCCGTTGGGGTTGGGCGCAACCCGCATCCGGACCTCGTCGTCGTCGACGTTCGGGAGGTCCGGAAGCGGGTGTTCCGCCTCGTCGTCCTCGCGTTCCAGTTCGGCGAGTCGCTCCGGCGCGAGGTCGGCCAGCCGTTCGCGGCGCTCGGCGTCGTCCATCTCGTTGACTCGCTCGACGACCGGGGCGACGACGCCCGCAATCTCGTCGCCGTACTCCCGAAACTCCGGGTTGTCGCCCATCAACGGGCCCATGATGGCCCCGACCTGTGCGTCGCTGCCGTGCTTGACCGCGTTGAAGAGGGCGTTTCTCTCGGCCGCCTCCTCGACGCGGGCGCGTACGTCGTCGTCCATTACCAGGAGGTTGGTCCGCCGAGCGTCAAAACGCCGTCGGGTTCGAGGTCCTCCCGTCACAACGCGGTGGGCGATCCAGTCGGTGACGGCCACAGCGACGCGGTGGGCAATCCCGCCGGTCGCGGATTCGCCGCGGCCGCGATCGGACCCGGCTAGTACTCCCGTTCGACGAGGTAGTCGGCGATGCCTTCCAGGGTCCGGCGCGCCTCGTTGTCCGGGAGGACGTCGAGGTGGCCTTTCCCGCTATCGACGAGGTCCTGGGCCGTCTCGCGTGCGTATTGGATGCTGCCGGCGGCCTCCAGTTCGGCGACGGCGTCGTCGATGTCTGACTCCGTCACCGCGGCCGTCGACCCGGCGTCGATTAGCGAGTCGACGTCGACGCCCTGCTGGCGGGCGTGTAGCGTTATCAGCGTCTGTTTGCCCTCGACGAGGTCGCTACCGCGCTGTTTCCCGAGCCGTTCGCTCGGGGTGGTCAGGTCCAGCAGGTCGTCCTGGATCTGGAATGCGCGGCCGACGTCGAGTCCGTACCGGTAGAGCGGGTCGACGGCCGCCTCGGCTCCCACGAGGATGGCCGGGATCGACGCCGCCGCCGCGTACAGGACCGCGGTCTTCAACTCGATCATCTCGAGATACTCCTCGGGCGTCACGGCGTCCGCGCGGTTCTCGAAGGCGATGTCTAGCGACTGCCCCTCGCAGATTTCGGTGCAGGTCGTCGCCAGCCGCTCGGTCGCGCGAACCGATCGCTCGGGACCGGCTTCGGTGTCGAGCATACTCTCGAAGGCCTTCGCGTAGAGAGTGTCGCCGGCCAGGATGCCCGTCTCGACGTCGTAGTGCTCGTGGACGGCCGGGACGCCGCGCCGGAGGTCGTCGTCGTCCATAATGTCGTCGTGAATGAGCGTGAACGACTGGACGATCTCGACGCTGACCGCCGCGGCCATCACGTCCACCTCGCCGCCGTCGACGGTCGGGAACGATCGATACGACTCCGATAGCGGCGGGACGTCCGCCAGCGCCTCCGCGACCAGCAACAGGATCGTCGGCCGCAGGCGCTTGCCGCCCGCGTCGAGCAGGTACCGAGACGCCTCGTAGAGCCGTTCGGGTTCCGCGACGGGAATCTCCTCGGGAATCGCGTCGTTGACGAGTTCGCGACGCCGTTCGAGGGCGCGTTCGACGGACGAGGCGGCGCTGGCGTCGGTCATGCTCACTCCACGAGCTGGATCATGTTGCCGTTGCGCGTGACGTGGAGGTCCCGTCCCATGTTGTAGCCCATGCCCTCCGCGAGGTCGACGTAGGGGGCGAAGCCGCCCATGTCCTGGTGGGCCGGGACGACGTTCTGGGGCTGAAGGGCGTCGAGCATCTCGTAGTGGCCCTCCTGGCGGAGGTGGCCCGACACGTGAATCTCGTCGTAGATGCGGGCTCCCTGCATCCGGAGCAGTTTTTCCGACTGGTAGCGCTGGCCCTCGTTGGTCGGTTCGGGGATGACGCGCGCGGAAAAGAGCACCTTGTCGCCGTCGGCTAGTTCGTAGGGCGTCTCGCCGCGGCCCATCCGGGTCAACATCGCGCGCGGTTCGCCCTGGTGGCCGGTGACGATGGGCAGGAAGTTCTCCTTGCCCTCGTTCATGATCCGCTTGAAGGTCCGATCGACGGACTTGCGGTGGCCGTACATGCCGAGGTCGTCGGGGAACTCGACGAAGTCGAGTCGCTCGGCGGTACCGGAGTACTTCTCCATCGACCGGCCCAGCAGGACCGGCTGGCGGCCGATGTCGTCGGCGAACTCCACTAGCGACTTCACGCGGGCGATGTGGCTCGAGAAGGTCGTGGCCACGATGCCGCCGTCGTAGTCCTCGATGCTGTACATGACGTCTTTGAGGTGTCGGCGCGCGACCGACTCCGAGGGCGTACGGCCCTTGCTGCCCGCGTTCGTGCAGTCCTCGATGTAACACAGCACGCCCTCTCCTTCCCGGCCGATCTCGCGGAACCGGTCCATGTCGATGGGGTCGCCGATGACCGGCGTGTGGTCCATCCGCTTGTCGAGGCCGTAGACGACGGCTCCCTCGGGCGTGTGGAGGACGGGGTTGATGGCGTCGATGATGGAGTGGGTGACGTTGACGAACTCGAGTTCGTTGCGCTCGCCGATGGACATGGTCCCGCCGGCTTCCATCTTCACGAGGTCGTTCTGGACGCCGAACTTCTCCTCGCCTTTGATCTGCTGTTTGACGAGTTCGATGGTGAACGGCGTCGCCACGACCGGCGCGTCGTATCGGTGGGCCAGTTTCGAGATGGCCCCGATGTGGTCGAGGTGGCCGTGGGTCGGCACGATGGCCTTCACGTCGCCTTCGAGGTCGCTCATCACCCGGTCGTCGGGGATGGCACCCATGTCGATCAAATCGAGGCTGTGCATCCGCTCGGTTTCGACGTTGTCGTGAATCAGGACCTTCGAGAGGTTCAGGCCCATGTCGAAGACGACGACGTCGTCGCCCGCCCGCACAGCAGTCATCTGTCGTCCGACTTCCTCGTATCCGCCGATTGTCGCGATTTCGATTTCCATAGTGGCTCCTCCGAGGGGAGACCGCCCGGCGAACCCGGGCGAGTGGACGACCGGCACGCACGATTGGCCGACGCGCTGTCGTACACACCCGCGTCGCCGTCGCCGGGTATCCGGGAGCGCCCGCCGGCCGAGAGCCGGCACGCGCGTCGACCTCGACGGGGTATGTCCGCGTCGACTGGAGTGTCGCCGGCCGCCCTTCCGCGTCCACGGGCGGCCGCGTCTCGGTTACGCCTACGTACGACACCACGTGGTAAAAACTGTGATGGTTCGTCCGCCGGAACCGAGTGGTATGCACAACGGTTGGAGACAGTGCAGCGAGGGCGATCAATCGGTGCGTCCGTCGGAATATCCGCGAACCGTCGTACCGGGAGTCTCGCCCGCCAGGAACGCGGCCAGGTCGTCCGGCCCGAACACGCTCGCGGGCGCGTCCAGCGACAGGAGCGTCCGGACTTTGGCGGCCATGCCGCCCGTGACGTCGGTCGCGTCGCTCCCGCCCAGCGCGTCCGCGACGTCCGCGAATCGCTCGATTTCGGGGACGACAGCCCCGTTGGCGTCGAGCACGCCCGGCACCGTCGAACAGAGGCCCACGCGGTCGGCACCCAGCCGGTCGGCCAGCGTCGCAACGAGGTCGTCGCCGCTGAGAATCGTGACGCCTCTTCCCTCGTGGACGACGACGTCGCCGTGCAGGACGGGGACGAATCCCTCCGCGAGCATCGCCGCGACCGCGCCGGTCGGACAGTGTACTCGCCCGCCTGCGTCGCGGTGGGCCACCGACAGCGGCCGGATCGGCAGCGCGTCGACGCCGCGGTCGTGCAGACGCTCTAGCACGGCGACGTCGAGTCGATACATGGCGTCGTGAATCTCGACGGCCCCCGCGGCGTCCCGGATTCCGTCCGTCGAACTCGCGCCGTGTCTGGCCGCGTGTGGGTGACCGAAGCTTCCGGCACCGTGGACCACCACGAGGTCGTCCAGTCCGTCCGCGATAGCGTCCGCCACGGCGTCCGCCGCCGCCGCGAGCGCACGTTCGTCGATCGTTTCGAGGGCGTCTTTCTCCGTGATGACGCTGCCGCCGAGTTTCAACACGACCGTCATCTCAGGCCGCCCCACCGTCGTCGACGCGGACGCCCTCCGCGTCGAGGTCCGCCCGGAAGGCGTCCTCGCAGGCCTGGGAGTACCGCAGCGCGGTCAACGACTCCGGCGTCTCGTCGAGGACGACGATACAGCCGCCGCCGCCCGCACCGGTGAGCTTCGCGCCCAGCGCGCCGGCCTCTCGCGCCGCCCAGACCATCGCGTCCAGCGAGCGCGAGGACACGTCCAGCGCCGCTAACAGCCCGTGATTGAAGTCCATCAGTCGCCCGAGTTCCTGCAGGTCGCCGTCGTCAAGTACCCGCTCGCCGTGGCGCACGACGTCGCCGATGGCCGTCACCGTGTCGGCCGCGAAGTCGTAAGTGTCGCGCAGATTTCGCACGCCCGCGACCAGCGCGCCCGTATCGCCCGCGCCGCCGTCGTACCCGATGACGAACGGGAGGTGGGGCACGTCCTCGATGGCCTGGCAGTCGTCGCCCTCGACGCGCACTGCGCCACCGACCGCCGAGCAGAACGTGTCCGCCCGGGAGGCCTGGCCGTCCTGCACCTCGTACTCGACGCGGTAGGCTCGCTCGGCCACCTCGCGAGCCGACAGTTCGACGCCGAGTTCGCGCGTGGCCGCGTCGATGGCCGCGACGACGACGGCGGCCGACGACCCCAGCCCCGCTCCGAGCGGGATGTCGCTCTCGACGTGGACGTCGAAGCCGACCGTCGGCGCGTCCGCTACCGCGCGGGCCTGTTCGATGGCCCCCTCGACGTACGCCATCCCCGCCTCGACCAGCGCCGGGTCGACGTCCACGTCCGGCGAGCCGGCCTGGCCGTCGCCGTACTCGACCGTGAATCCGTCCAGCGAGAGATCGGTCGCGTGGACGCGCAACTCGCTCGCGTCGCTCTCCTCGACGGTCACCCGTGCTCGCCGTTCGATGGCGCAGGGTACCGCCGGCTCCCCGTAGACGACGGCGTGCTCCCCGAACAGGTACACCTTCCCCGGAGCGCTCGACGTTACCATGCTCCCCGTTGGAACGCCGACGCGTAAGTGTATTTCCGAACGTATCGGCACGCTCGTGGGCCGTGATGGGTCGCGTCTCATACGGATTCGGATCGCTCCCTGCCGGTGGGTCGCCGACCCGTTCGGGCGAATCGCCGGGAGCCAGAGACACGAATCCGTATCAGAACTCGACGTCGGTGTCGTACTTGACGTAGTTGCCGAGCCACCCACCGAGGGCGCTCAGGCCCACGGTGTACAGCGTGGCCACCGCCAGGCCGATCACTACGAAGAGGATACCGATACCGAACCCGCCCATCGCCCGCGGTAAAGCCCTTGTCGTCAGATTTCGCTCTCGAAGTCTTCGAGCGCGTAACTCGGCTCGGAGCCGCGGCGGTCGAGCGTCTCGTTGGCCAGCAGCCAGTAGACGACCGACAGCGCCTTGCGGCCCTTGTTGTTCGTCGGGACCACGAGGTCGACGTTGCTCGTGGTGTTGTTGGAGTCACACATCGCGATGACCGG